>QLUI01000307.1 GCA_018725345.1 Bacillota bacterium
ATTAAAAAAATGCAGGCGGGCAGGATTTTGCTCTGAAAGAATAGAAATACTAAACAGAAAAGGAAACGGTGGTTACGATGCGGAAGATTCTGGTTATGCACGGCCCAAATTTAAACAAACTGGGTCAACGTGATCCGCTCCTTTACGGAACGAGTACGTTGCAGGAACTTAACAGCTTGTTGGCTGACCAGGCTGTTTTGCTGGGCGTTGCGCTGGAGACATTTCAGTCTAACCATGAGGGGGAGCTGATTGATCTTATTTCGACCACGGACGCGGCGGCGCTTGTCATTAACCCGGGAGCTTTAACCCATTACAGCTACGCGCTGCGGGATGCACTTGCCGATTATGCCGGGCCGGTGGTGGAAGTCCATTTAAGCAATATTCATGGCCGCGAAGCCTTTAGGCAGCAATCAGTCACTGCCGGAGCAGCCAGTGGTTTGATCAGCGGCTTTGGCTTTGATAGCTACTTGCTAGGTCTTCGCGCCGCTCTGAATCGGCTACAAAAAGAAGTCATACCATGACGATTGGACGTTTAGCAGTGCTGCGCAGCCTGATGTCAATTAAAAAGCTAGAGGCTACGCTGTTCTCAAATCCAGTGAATATTGCCTATCTATCCGGTTTTACCGGTACGGCCGGCTGTTTGCTGATTACTGCGGAAAAAAGCTATTTGTTTACTGATTTTCGCTATTTGCTGCAGGCGCAAAATGAAGCAACAGAGTTTACCGTAGTCGACGTAGGACAGTCTGCCTGGCATAAAGTGGCTGATTCGCTAGCGCTACTTGGCATTAATCTCCTATCTGTAGAGGCGGATCATCTGACGGTTGACAGCTATCATCGGCTGGCTGCGGCGCTGTCAGGGGTTACTGTCAACGCGGTGCCTTCGCTTGCTACAGAGCTGCGAAGAATAAAGAGCTTTGAGGAACAAGCAGCGCTTGAAGCGGCTGCGCTGCTCACAGACAGGGCGTTTGTCCATATTCTTCCTTATCTACGGGCTGGTGTTCGGGAAAAGGATGTGGCACTGGAATTAGAGTTCTTTCTGCGCAGGCATGGTGCAGCTGCCGTTTCGTTTCAGTTTATTATCGCTTCCGGTCACCGTTCTGCTTTACCTCATGGAGTGGCGGGAGACAAGCTGCTGTCACACGGGGACGCGGTAGTGTTGGATTTTGGTTGTATTTTAAACGGCTACTGTTCCGATATGACTAGGACTGTGTTTGTGGGAAGCTTTTCGAAGCGTCAGCAGCAGGTATATCATGCGGTGCTTGCAGCACAGGAGAGGGCGTTGGCACAGATTCGGGCCGGCATAACCTGCGGCGAAGCAGACGCCTTGGCGCGAGACGCGCTTGCAGAACATAGTCTGGCCGCTTATTTTGGCCATGGCCTGGGACATGGGTTAGGCAGAGAGGTCCATGAGGCTCCCAAAGTTTCAGCGGCAGGCAATGAGCTGTTGACTGCAGGGATGGTGATTACGGTGGAGCCTGGTGTCTATCTTGACGGTGAATTCGGCGTTCGCCTTGAGGATGTGGTTGTTGTCGAAGAAAAAGGTACGCGCAATCTGACGCAGAGCGCCAAAGACTTGCAAGTTGTAGGAGCGTAGCCGATGGAGGGAACAAAATGATTTCTACTAGCGAATTTAAAAATGGCATGACAATAGAACTTGACGGAGATATCTTTACAATTGTCGATTTTCAGCATGTCAAGCCAGGCAAAGGTGCGGCTTTCGTGCGTACCAAACTAAAAAATGTTAAAACGGGCGGCGTGACGGAGCGAACATTCCGAGCTGGCGAAAAAGTGGTCCGAGCAATGATGGATCGGCGTGAGATGCAGTATCTTTATAGTGCCGGTGATGAATATTATTTTATGGATACGGAAACATTTGAACAGATGGCGCTTAGCTCTGATCAGCTGGGCAATGAAATAAAATTCCTAAAAGAAAATACGAATATCGGTGTGGTGATTCACCAAGAGCAGGTCATGGGTATAGAACTGCCGGTTTCTGTATGTTTAATAGTTGCTGAAACAGAACCGGGCATTAAAGGCGATACTGCCTCCGGTGGCTCCAAGCCGGCTAAAATGGAGACTGGTTTAGTGGTGCAAGTTCCGTTTTTTATCAATCCCGGTGATGTGCTGCGGATTGACACTCGTACCGGTGAATATATTGAGAGGGCCTAGGTCGAAAATGCCAATTAAAAGGAGGGTTTTACCGATGGAAGATCTAAAATCTCGCGTGGCGTATCTAAAGGGGTTGGCCGCAGGACTGAATTTCGATATTAATTCACGGGAGGGAAAACTGTTTGAGCAGGTCATTGAGGTAATTGATTCTTTGGCTGCGGCTGTGACAGAACTGCAGGGTGACTTCGACGATTTGGTAGGTTATACGGAAGCGCTTGATGAAGATCTACGCGAGCTGGAAGAGGATTTCTATGAAGAAGATGAGTCGGATTCAGACGATGACGACGATGATGATGATGACGACGATGATGACGATGATGACGATGATGATGACGATGACGATGATGAGCTGTTTTCAGTAGAATGTCCGGATTGTCACGAAATTGTCTATATTGATGACGACATGTTGGAAGATGATGATGTTGTGGAAATCCTTTGCCCAAATTGTGAGCGCGTAGTTTTTGTTAACGATGATGAAGATTGTGAATGTTTTGAAGATGATTTGGACTTGGTAGATAAAGATAAAAAATAAAAAAGACGCTTT
>QLUI01000308.1 GCA_018725345.1 Bacillota bacterium
ATGAAAATTCATCGCCTATCAGACCATTTAAGCATGATTGATGTCCAGCCGCCGATTCCGGGGCAGAGTGAGTTCATCGGGCCTTATGTGCTGAGTGGAGAGCAGGTTGCGCTGATAGACGTAGGTCCGCATTCCTCTGCCGGGAACCTCATCAAGGGCCTTACGGCGCTGCATATCGATCCGCAGAATGTTAGCTATATATTCATCACCCACATCCATATCGACCATGCTGGTGCGACCGCTGACTTGCTGAACTTCCTGCCGAATGCACAGGTGGTGGTTCATCCCAGGGGCGCGGCTCATCTGGTAAATACGGAGAAGCTGTGGCAGGGGAGCCTGCAGGTGCTGGGCGACCTGGCGGAGAAATATGGGAGACCGCCAAACATCCCTCAGGAGCGAATACTGCTCGGCGAGGATGGAATGCGCATCGGATTGGGGAACGGGGTTGAGCTGGAGGTTATCCACACCCCGGGGCATGCCGCGCATCATTTGAGTTTTCTCGAACAGAAAAGCGGCCTCCTCTTCGCCGGAGAAGCCGGCGGGGACTATGTAGCCAAAATCGATCTGCTTCGGCCGGCAACTCCCCCGCCGCTGATAGTGGAATACAAGCTGGCGTCCATCGATAAGCTGCTTGAACGTAAGCCAATCACTATCTACTACGCACATTTTGGCTCTGGAGGAGATGCTCAGAGCAAGCTCCGGCGATACCGGGAACAGCTCAAGTTGTGGGAAAGTGTCGTTAGTGAGGCCCTTCGGAACGGGGCACAGTCTGAGGGAGTATTCTCCACACTGATGGAGAAGGATGTCTCCTTGGAGGGCTTGAACAAGCTCCCCGACGATCAGTACCAGAGGGAATGCTATTTCATGTACAACAGCATAAAGGGCTTTGTGGGATGATAGTTCTCCACAAAAAAGTCGAAGGCTTTTGGGGACCCCACACTGGAGCTTCACCTCGCTAGTATAATTACGTTTCCATGGAGGTGTCTTATGATATCATTAGATGATCTGAAAGCGATGGGTCGCTCATTAGATGGGCAAATATTAACTACACTAGACCAAGATAAAGAGTTCAAAATAGAATTTGTCGAAGAGATGGGATTTATATTTACACCAGTGTCGAGCGGAAAGCCAAGGAAACATCAATTTCGATACGCACAAGAGGTATTGAAGAGATACAATGAAACTAAATCATGGCATCCAAGAGATTATCGTGACATAACTCGCAATGCTTCCTATGTACTTCCACTGATACAACTTGTTGAGGAGAAGAAAAGAACAAGAATTTTGCGCACGCCGATAATCGCCGGAAACTGGAAAATGAACACCACCGTCGCTGAAGCCGTGAGCCTGGTTATGGCTATGAAAGACAGGCTGGATGCTATCAAGGGGGTCGAGAAGGTGGTCTGCCCGCCATTCGTCTCACTGGTGGCGGTCGGGGAGGTTCTTATAGGATCGTCCATTGCAGTCGGTGCACAGAACATGTACTCCGAGGAGAAGGGGGCGTATACCGGTGAGGTCTCCGCACTGATGCTTGCCGGACTTTGCCAGTATGTAATTCTGGGGCACTCGGAGCGGCGGGGCTATTTTGGCGAGACAGATGAGATCGTAAATAAGAAGATTAAGGCGGCACTCAAAGCAGGGCTCAAGCCGATCGTCTGCGTCGGTGAAACGCTGGAGGAAAACGAGGGCGGCAAGACGGGAGAGGTTATTACCCGCCAGGTGAGGGCGGCATTGGACGGCCTGGTCTCTCTGGAGAACCTGGTCATAGCTTATGAGCCTATCTGGGCTATCGGCACCGGAAGGGCGGCCACTGAAGAGCAGGCCAACACTACCATCCGGCTGATACGAAACGTAGTAGGGGGGCTCTACGGTGCAGCGGCGCAGGAACTGCGTATTCAATATGGAGGAAGCACCAATAGCGCTAATATCGCGGCGCTCATGGCCCAACCCGAGATCGACGGGGCGCTGGTGGGTGGGGCGAGCCTCAAGGCTGACGAATTCGTAAGCATGGTGAAGCAGACGGCCCAAGCGAAACAAAGGAGGAGGTAAAAACTATGGAAACCGTCTCCAAGTCTCTAATCGGTGTCGCAGGAGAATACTACGTTTCCTTTCGACTCTCCATGCTGGAATATGCGGTGGGACTAACTGCAGGGGGCACACCAAATGTTGACTTAGTGGTAGCAAACCCCCGGAATGGCAAGTCAATTGCGATACAGGTCAAGACAATGAGAAAGGCGCGCTATGGTGACGAGTGGAAATGGCGTGTGGGTACCTCTTTTGAGATCGCCAACAGGTCTATTTATTGGGCTTTCGTAGATCTTAAAGAGCAGTCCAACTTAACGCCAAGCGAGCCAGACGTCTACTTTGTATCCCCGACAGAAAAAGTTAGTGAAGTACCGAAAGGGAGTGAGGCGACCAATTTTTCCACCCCATATCACCTGTACCGATATAATAGCGATGTCTGGTTTGTAATTGAGCATCCGGACTCAATTCGATATCGTAACAACTGGGATGTCATTAAGAGCGCGCTACAATGATGGCTTCATAACTTAATTATAGTCAACCGCATAAATCATTACACAACCTTGGCTGTCATTGCGAGCGAAGCGAAGCAATCTGACTGGCCTTTTGGCGAGATTGCGTCGTCGCTTGCGCTCCTCGCAATGACATAGTGCAGTGATTTTTGCAAAACACTATATTACGTTACTA
>QLUI01000309.1 GCA_018725345.1 Bacillota bacterium
AGGTGATCGAAGCCAGAATAGATGGAAGGGTAGCTGCTCGCTGGGGCGACCGCTGTGGCAAGTGGGCCAGCTTGAGGGACGAACTGTGATCGAAAGATACTCCCGTCCAGAGATGAAACGAGTCTGGTCGGACAAAAACAAGTTCAACAAATGGCTGCAAGTCGAGATCGCTGTCTGTGAGGCCTGGGCGGATCTCGGCGTCGTTCCAATGGAAGCCCTTCCGGAGATAAGGAAGGCTGGCCTGGATCTCGGTCGCATGGAGGAGATATTGAAAGTCACCCGCCACGATATGACCGCCTTCCTCAAAGCCCTCGGTGAGGAGTCCCGATTCATCCATCTCGGCCTCACATCGTCCGATGTTATCGA
Organism: Bacillota bacterium; assembly: GCA_018725345.1. GTDB lineage: Bacteria > Bacillota > Dethiobacteria > Dethiobacterales > Dethiobacteraceae > GPS1B09. The sequence goes on from QLUI01000309.1 coordinate 367, forward strand.
TACCGCCCTGGGCCTGCAGTTGGTGGAAGCAGCAAATATTCTGGAGAAAGGTCTAGAGGAGCTGAGTTCCGTCATTCGTGAGCAGGCGCTGAGATACAAAGACACCATCATGATCGGCCGAACTCATGGCGTTCACGCCGAGCCCACCACATTTGGACTTAAGCTCGCCCTCTGGTACGAGGAGATGAGAAGGCATCAGGCCCGGCTCGCGGAGGCCAGGCGGGGAGTCGCCGTCGGCAAGATCTCCGGCGCAGTCGGAAGCCACGCCACCGTGCCGCTCCAGGTTGAGGAGATCGTCTGTGCCAGGCTGGGACTTGATGTAGACCGGGTCTCCAGCCAGATCATCCAGCGGGACCGCCACGCCCAGCTTGTAACCACTATGGCTCTGATCGCCAGTTCCCTGGAGAAGTTCGCTACCGAGATTCGAGGCCTGCAGCGCACCGAAATTCTGGAGGTCGAAGAGCCTTTCGGGGATGGACAGACCGGGTCCTCCGCCATGCCCCACAAGCGTAATCCGGAGCTCTGCGAGCGTGTCTGCGGCCTGGCGAGACTCATTCGAGGCTATGCCCTGACTTCCATGGAGAACATCGCCTTATGGCACGAAAGGGATATAAGCCATTCCTCCACCGAACGCATTATCCTGCCCGACTCCTGCCTTGCTCTGGACTACAGCTTGGGCATCTTCACCTATGTCATGAAGGGACTTCAAGTCTATCCGGAAACCATGCGCCGGAATCTGGAGATCACTCGGGGACTCATCTTCTCTCAAAGAGTGCTCACCGCCCTGATTGAGAAGGGTCTCAGCCGGCAGGAGGCCTATGAGATAGTGCAGCGGAACGCAATGAAAGCCTGGAAGGAGAGGGGGGATTTCCTTGACCTGCTGCAAGCGGACCCCGAGGTAACACTCTCCAACGATGAGCTTGCAGGGATATTCGAATATGGGTTTTACCTGAAAAACATCGATGCTATTTTTCAGAGGCTGGGGCTGAGATAAAAACGACAGGTTCCTGACCACAAGAGTTCCAGGACAACCGAGATTTACGCCCACGTGAGCGAGCGGGATATCGGACGGATTCAGAGCCCCTTAGATAGTTACTTAGGAGGAATCGCCCATGCGCCGCGGCGCACCACGTCCCTTGAAAATAACGGTTATTTTCAAGGGAGGGAGGGGGAAAGGGGGGTGTAAATGCGAAGAAGAACGGTTAATGAGAAGGTAGAAGAAGAAATACGAAAAAAGGTGCAGCGGGAGTTTCCGGGATGTAAGGCTTTGCAAGACTAGCCCCGACTTATGACAAACCCCATTTGCAAAACGACCCTCGCCGGACCGCGACGCCCTGGCGGTCGGGTGCATTGATTTGTTATATTTTGTTCTTTTTAGTCTCATTGGTTTTAGGGCTTGCGTGCATTGCCATAACATTGTATACAGATGGAAGCGTGGTCAATCCTTTTGAATGACCCAGTTCGTTGAGTTGTCTCCCTGTGATTCGTTCCCATTGCTGAATGTCAGATACCATGCACTTAATAACGTCTCCAATATCAACTGTTTTGAATACATTTAACCATCGATAGTTGTCTACTGGTAAAACAATTTCAGGCAGAACTGCAAAAAGTATTTTACTCGCTCCGACAAGCCCATAAGATGTTTTCCCCATTGTAAATGGCAGAAGCCGTTTTGTAATTAACCAGATTTCTGCTATCAATTCTTCGCGTTTAGGCTTGCTTAATTCCAAAAGATATCTATCTCTGGAATAGCCACTTTTACGTACTGAATTGTTTATTTCTATTAGACGCTCTCTAATTTCATCCCAACAATCAAGCAATTTCTCTTTGCCATTCACATTTCCATTCTTTGCTATTTTTACACCCTTGAAAGGCCCACTTCTGGTCATTCCAAAATTTGATAGTATGCGGGCTGTACATTTGATAAATACTTCTCCATCCCTGTCTAATACCTCATCAGATCTCTTGATTATTTCCTGTACAGCATCATTGTAGGCAAAACCGTCTATTTTTCTGCTTATTTCATCTGAAGTTATCGGATTATCTTCTGTGTTGAATAGTATGTTAATGGAACTCATCTGCGCCTCCATTGGAGAAGTGTGGTGTTAAAATATAACAATTACTAGGCCGAAACTTTCCATCTAACCCCCTTGAGGGGTTGCATTATACGGAAAGATTCCGTATAATTCCCCTGGAGAAGCACCTCGTGGAAACCTCCCCGGGCCCTACCATTGTTGCATAGTATACATCAAGTCCCAGCCCCATGTAATCCTAGCAAAACCAGGCCCTTAGCGCTCTTCTGTTCTCCTATCGCCAGGTGCTTAAGGTATTTCACCTTCAA
>QLUI01000031.1 GCA_018725345.1 Bacillota bacterium
CTAAAGGGGGAAAGGCATATAGGCCTTACCAAGAGAAAGCTTTTCTACTGGATACTCCTGGCCGGGAAAGAGAGCAGGGGTTTTGTGAGAGCATAATTGAAGAAGGTTTCCATTAAGGAAACCGAGAAAGAGGGAGGTTGATGCCTATGAGATTAAAATAAGCCAGGGACGCAAGCAGGTTATGGTGTAACAGAGGAGTAAATCAGGGAAAAACAGAAAAAGCGGTCAAAAATATGAAGGAGGACAACATGTACCTAAGGAGCAAATCAAGGGGAAACACAAAAAATATGAAGGGGGATAAGATGATTAAATCACAGAGAAACAAAATACTGTTAACCTTAGTGGCATCCTTGTTAGCCATCAGCCTGGTTATTACTGGCTGCCCGGCACCAGCAGCCGAGGTTCTAAATATGGGGCTCATTCCGGCCGAGGATCCGGAGAAGATAATAGCATCTTTTCAGCCCATGATAGAGGCTCTGGAAAAGATCCTGGGGATGGAGATCAAGCCATTTGTAGCTACCGATTACGCCGGAGTTGTAGAAGCGATGCGGGTAGGCAAGATAGATATTGCCTGGTTTGGACCATTTTCCTATGTCCTGGCGGCAGAACGGGCGGGAGCCGTGGCTATTGCCAAGGGAATGGACTTAAGAGGAGAGACCACCTATCGGAGTCTCATTGTAACCCACAAAGAAAGTGGTATCAAAACACTGGATGATCTAAGAGGAAAGGATTTTGCTTTTGTGGATCCGGCTTCTACTTCTGGTCACCTCATCCCCCGTTTCATGTTGATGAAGGCCGGTCTAGATCCAGAGAAAGACTTCAAGAGCTTTACCTTTGCCGGGGGGCATGATGCTGTGGCTCTGGCCGTTAAGCACCAAAAGGTGGATGCCGGCGGAGTGGGTGAGCCCCCATTCAAGGCCATGGTTGAGAGGGGTGTTATCGTCGAGGGAGAGGTTGTTGTTCTGGCTGTCTCAGACCCTATTCCCAACAGTCCGATAGCCGTGCGCGGAGATTTAGACCCGGAGTTAAAAAAGAAGATACAGCAGGCAATCCTGGAAGTGCATAAGCATATGACGGCTGGGGATATGGGCTGGCACAGAGTAATCAAGTATGTTGAGGCCAGAGACGAAGATTATGATATCATCCGAGAGGTGCAAGAATTATTGGGGCTATAAAGTAGGCTGGCTGAAAATAAATGGGTGAGCGGGCACCTCTAAAGGGGGAAAGGCATATAGGCCTTACCAAGAGAAAGCTTTTCTACTGGATACTCCTGGCCGGGATTGTCCTGGGCTGGAGTATCCAGGGGACAGGGGTGGGCATGCAGGGATTAATTACTGGTCTGCCCGCCATGGCAAGTTTTCTCGCTCATGCCTTTCCCCCTGATTTTTCAAAACTACCAGAGTACCTTCTATTAATGGTAGAGACCCTCCATATAGGACTTTGGGCAACTTTTTTGGCTGTTGGCTTGAGCGTTCCCTTAAGTTTACTCGCGGCCCAGAATACTACCCCCCGCCGGGGGTTGTCTTTTCTAGCCCGCAGCCTCCTGGATGCTTTCCGTTCTTTGCCTGATTTAGTGGTGGCGGTTCTCTTTGTAGTAGCGGTCGGATTAGGCCCTTTTGCCGGGGTTTTAGCCCTTACTGTCCACGCGACGAGTCTTTTGGGGAGATTTTATGCTGATGAAATTGAGGTAATTGACCCCGGCCCCGTGGAGGCTCTTCAGTCTACCGGAGCCTCACGGCTTCAGACTATCGCCTTTGCCGTTATTCCTCAGGTGTTACCCACCTGCATTGCTTTTACCCTGTATGTTGTAGACCACTGTATTCGTATGGCCACGGTATTGGGAATAGTGGGGGCGGGAGGAATTGGCCTGGCTCTGGTCTTGTCTATGCGACTTTTTGAATATTCTGAAGCAGCGGCCATAATTATTGTTATCTTCATAACTATAAGCCTGTTGGATAAGCTTTCTAATTATCTGAGAAGGAGGATTATTTGATGGGTTTTTTGAGGAAGAAAGGGCTGACAGGGTTTATTCTCTTAGGCCTGGTTCTGTTGTGGGGAGCCATAGATATAGGTTTACACCCTATGATCTTTGCAGAGGGCATCCCTCATACTTTCCGTCTTTTCCTGGAGATGTTTCCTCCTGATTTTGGCGACGAGTGGACGCGCTACCCCTTCTTAATGGTGGAGACTATCCAGATTGGGCTGGCGGGAACATTTGGGGCGATCATCTTGAGTATTTTTTTGGGGATGATGGCGGCCCGGAACATCACCCCTTGTGGGATACTTTATATCCTGAGTCGATTTATCCTTGATTTTTTCAGGACTATGTCCGATGTTATGTTAGCTCTTATCTTTATTATTGCGGTAGGATTTGGTCCTCTTCCGGCTGTTTTAGCTATCAGTTTAAGTTCAGCCGGTTTTTTGGGAAAGTCTTATGCGGATGCCATTGAGGCGATTGATCCCGGCCCGGTTGAAGCTCTGCGCTCCACCGGGGCAAACCGACTTCAAATTGTTCTTTTCGGTATTTTGCCTCAGGTGTGGCCGGCAAGCGTAGCTCTTAACCTCTTTATTGCCGATAGAAATATTCGTATGGCTGCGGTATTGGGAATAGTGGGTGCGGGAGGAATTGGTGGTGCCCTCATGATGAATCTCAGGCTTTTTAGATACCCAGAGGCCGCCGCCATAATCTTGATTATCTTTGCGACCATCTGGCTGTTGGGTTGGCTCTCTACCTACCTGAGGAAGAAGATAATATGATGAAACCAGGTGTTATTATCACAAATTGGGTTCATCCCGAAGTGATTGAGTTTTTAAGGCAAGACTGCGAAGTTAAAGCTAACTCTACCCATAATCCCTGGTCAAGAGAGGAGATATTGTCCTATGCTAAAGAAGCAGAAGCGATAATGGTTTTTATGTCTGACGGTATTGACGAAGATTTCTTAAGAGCCTGCCCTCAATTAAAGGTCATTGCCGGGGCATTAAAAGGGTATGACAATTTCGATGTTGACGCCTGCACAAGGCATGGTGTCTGGTTCACGATTGTGTCCGACCTCCTCACTGTCCCAACTGCAGAACTTGCCATCGGTTTACTTATTGGTTTAACCCGCCATATACTTGAGGGAGACCGATTTATTCGTAGTGGTAGGTTTAGAGGCTGGAGTCCAAGATTTTATGGAACAGGCATGGCTAACCATACTCTCGGCATCATAGGTATGGGAGCTGTGGGTCAAGCCATTGCAGAGAGGTTGGTTGGTTTTAAAATGAAGACAATCTATTCTGATTCAATTCTGCTGGCAAAAGAAAAAGAAGAGGTATTGAAGGTGGCCTATGTTTGCCTAAAAGACCTCCTGAAAAATAGTGATTTCGTAATATTAACGGTGCCACTATACCCTGATACGAAACACCTGATTAATGAGAGTACCTTAGCGCAGATGAAACCGGGTAGCTTTCTTATTAACATCTGCCGTGGTTCGGTGGTAGATGAGAAGGCTGTTGCCAATTCACTGGCAACTGGCCACCTTGCCGGTTATGCAGCAGATGTATTTGAGATGGAAGATTGGGCACGTATTGAGCGGCCAGACAATATTCCCCCGGCTCTTTTGGACAACGCTAAACACACGCTATTTACACCTCATCTTGGCTCAGCAGTCGACCATGCACGTAGAGAGATAGCAATGGAGGCTGCCCAAAACATCCTTCAGGCATTAAGCGGAAAGATACCGCAAGGTGCTATTAATCAACCCTTACCCTGCAGAGAGCAACTAATATGACCAGAGAAGAAAGATTCGAAATAATTGCTATATCCTGCAAAGAAAGCCTTGTTCCGTTAGCCGAGGAAGTTCGCAAATCTTTGGAGGTAAAAGTAATAAAGCAAAATGTTGCCCTGGTTATGATGCAGGCAGTAGATTCAGTAGAAAGAGAAATCTTTAATTTGGGGGAGGTATTGGTAAGTGAGGCTTGGGTAGAAGTCAATGGTGAGTTGGGGTATTCTCAGGTTTTAGGGGATGATATTGAGAAGGCTTTGGCAGGAGCGATTCTGGATGTGGTTTGTGAGATAAAACATCCCCTTAGAGAAAAGGTAATAAAAACATTAAATCGGGAAAAAATTTATTATGAAAAAGCAAAAGCTAAAGAATATGCAAGAATAAAATCTACAAGGGTGGAATTTGAGGCTATGGCTAAAAGATGAGAGAGACAAAGTTTGATACTATATTTGATTCACAGAAAATTTTCCGCACTCTTTTAGATGCGTTTGCTCATCCGGGGAAGGTGGTTAAGATTTCCGGTTTAAGAATTGGGCCACCTTCAGGTATTAGCAAAGCTTCTGCAGGAGTACTATTTACTCTGCTTGATCTTGAGGTAGGATTTGCTGTTAGCACTTGTGATAAAAAACAAAGCGAAAAAATAGCAGAATATTTTATTATAAATACGGGAAGCAGATTAAAAAACTTAGAGTCTGCTGATTTCATTTTAGCACTTGGAGAATTACCAGAACTTGAGAGGATAAAAAAGGGAAGTTTAGAGTATCCTGACGAAGGGGCAACAATAGTTTATGCTGTAGAGGAAGTTAATGAACCCCGCCCTTTTTACTTGCGAAGAGATACTACGTGCCAGAAAGGACGGGGTTTATCGGGAATAGATTCTGTGAGGTTAACTTTAACCGGGCCGGGAATTAACGGGGAAAGACATTTGTCACTGAAAGGATTGAAGAAGCAGGAAGTTATAAAAATTATGGAAGTAAACAAAGAATTCCCTTTAGGGATAGATTTCGTTTTTACGGATAGAAAAGACAAATGCTTTGCCCTTCCGCGCTCTACCAGGATAGTAGAAGTTAAGGAGGCCTAAATGGGATATGTGGCAGCAAAAGGTGGAAGAGAAGCAATTCTTAATGCTGAAGAATTAGTAGACTATTTTAGATTGAAAGGCGAATCTTTACCCTTAAGTGTAAAAGCAATAAAGGAGCAGTTTCGCCTCGCCTGCGATAAGGTAATGAGTGAAGGGGCGTTATATGCCCCAGAGTTAGCAGCTTTAGCCTTGAAACAGGCAGAAGGAGACACAATTGAAGCCTCTTTTCTTTTGCGCGCTTACCGTTCCACCCTCCCCAGAATTAGTTACTCTGAACCTGTAGATACTGAAGAGATGTCTGTTGTAAGGCGTATTTCCAGCGCTTTCAAGGATATCCCCGGCGGGCAGATTTTAGGCCCTACAAGAGACTATATTCAAAGGCTTTTGAGGTTTGATCTACTTGAGGAAAAAGAGAAAAAAATGACCACTTATATTGAAGAAGGTAAGCTTGAGCAAAAAGTTCCCAAAGTGATTAATCTGCTCAGAGAAGAAGGGCTTCTTCCCCAGCCCGCAGTAAGCCACATTAGAAATAAGACACCAGAGACCTTTGCCCTTGACACAGAGTGTCAACGGCTTTCTAACGGGGTAAAAAGTGAAGAGGAACCGTATGACATTACAAGATATGCTTTAGTATTTCCTCTTCCCCGTTCAGGAGTCTTGCAGGCTATGGCGAGGGGAGAGGAAGGCGGAATGATGGCTATCGCTTATAGTAGTATGCGCGGCTATGGCGACACGCATCCTACTTTGGCTGAGTTAAGGGTGGGGCATGTTTTTTTAAAGATAAAGCATCCCATTACCGGCAAAACAGTTAAAGTAGGAGAAGTTTTGGTTACGGAAGCAGAGGTTATTGCCGGCAAACCTACGCAAGCAGGAGAAGAAGTGCCTCAGTTTACCTTAGGGTATAGTTTGGTTTTTGGGCATAACGAGAGGAAAGCTATTTGTATGGCAATGCTTGATATTACAATGAAAGCCCAAGAAACGAAACATCCGGCTGAGGATCAGGAATTTGTTATCTGCCATATTGACAGTATTGAATCCGGTGGATTTACTGCTCACTGGAAATTGCCTCATTATGTAACCTTTCAATCAGATTTAGACCGGTTGAGGAAGATTCAAAAAGAGAAGGGTTTTAAACTTGAAGCAGATACATTAAGAAAGAAGTAATAAGATGGATGGGGAAAATAATCTGCTGCTGGATGAAAAAACTTGCTCTGGGGAGAACCCGATTGGCAAGGATTAGAACACACTTGGCTTTGATAAGGACTATTTTGGCAGTTATAGTTTTTATTGTTATTATGCTTGAGATAATGAAGATTTGGTAGAGGTGGTAATGATGACCGAGATGGTTAAAGGATATAACTTTGCCTTTATTGATGAGTATGCCAAAAGAGAAATTCGGCGTAAGGTTTTAAAAGCAGTAAGTATCCCCGGATATCAAGTCCCCTTTGGCTCAAGAGAACTTCCTATTGCCCGGGGCTGGGGCACAGGAGGCTTGCAGATAACCCTTTCTTTAATAGGGCAAAAGGATATCTTGAAAATTATTGACCAGGGCTCTGACGATAGTGTGAACGCAGTTAATATTAAAAGGTTTATTGAAGCCACAACCGGGGTTTTTATAACCTCTGACACCTTAAAAGCAACTATCATTCAAACACGGCACAGGATACCGGAGGAAGAGTTAGGGGATGACCAGATATTAGTCCTTCAGGTTCCTTATCCTGAGCCTTTGCGCATAGTGGAGCCTGAGGAAAAAGAGACAAGAAGGATGCATGCAGAAATGGACTATGCCAAAATCTGGGTTTTTCTTTATGAAAATATTGTTAAATGGAAGGAGATTACCATAGGCGCCCGTTATCCGGTCATGGTGGCCGGCAGATACATTATGGACCCTTCTCCTATACCTCGATATGATGTGCCAAGATTAAATAATGCTCGCACCCTATATCTTTTTGGAGCAGGCAGAGAAAAGAGGATTTATGCAGTCCCACCTTTTACAGAGGTTAAGCCTTTAGAATTTGAAGACCACAGATTTAGAATAGAAAATTTTAAGGGTAAGGCTTGTGAGCTTTGTGCGAGCACAGATACTTTTTTGGATGAAATCATCCTGGATGATAAGCGGATGTATACTTGTTCAGATACTTCTTTTTGTAAAAAAAGAGGTAACAATCCCCGGGTGCTAAAGTATATTGATAGGAATCAACAATGAGGGAGTGGATATTAAAGGTTGAAGGATTGACTAAAATTTACCCCGCCCCTGCACAGAATGGAAGAATTTGCCCGGAATGTTTAAAGTCAACAGCTAATAAATGTGTCTCTTGTGGTTCAACAATTGCTGTAGCTTCAGCGTCTTTTACACTTTACCAGAGAGAAATACTAGGTGTTATGGGTGAGAGCGGCTCTGGCAAGAGCATTCTTGTCCGTAGTTTATATTTTGATATTATCCCAACTTTTGGCGAGGCATATTTGAACAGGGAAAGAAAAAATATATTCCAGCTTAATTCACAGGAGAAAAGAAGATTAAAAAATTTTAATATGGGAATAGCTTATCAAAATCCTCATTTGGGTTTGAATTTTGATATTAGTGCGGGAGGAAATGTTGCTGAGAAGCTGCTTGTGGCAAATTGGAGAAGCCATTCTAATATACGCAAACGCCTGATAGATCTTTTTGAAAAAACGGAGCTTCCTTTAAACAGGATGGATGATTTTCCCTCTACTTTAAGCGGAGGAATGCAGCAGAGGATTCAAATAGCCAAAGCTTTAGCCAATAATCCTGAGATTCTTTTTTTGGATGAGCCTACCTCAGGATTAGATTTATCTGTCCAGGCGCGGCTTTTAGATTTAATCAAAGAGATTCAGCAGGAACTTAAAATATCTATGATTCTTGTTTCTCATGATTTAGGGGTGCTTAGATTGTTAGCTGACAGGATTTTGGTAATGAAAGAGGGCAGGATTATTGAATCAGGACTAACAGACCAGATATTAGAAGACCCTCAATGCCATTATACCCAGTTATTGGTTAATTCAATGTTATGAGCCCCGCCCTTCTCGCAAAAATTGAGGTAAGTGGTGTAAAGTAGGGGGGAGAAAGAAGGCAATGAAAGACATAATTCTTGAGGTGCGAAATTTAAGTAAAAACTTTAATCTTCATCTATTAGGAGATAAAGCTGTAGTTGCTTTTCAAAATGTCTCTTTTACCCTTAAAAGAGGAGAATTTTTGGGCATTGCCGGTAAAAGCGGTTCCGGCAAATCCTCACTTATTAAATGTATTTACCGCACCTATTTGACGACATATGGCGAGATTATTTATTACCCCGATAATGGAAATCCGATAGATCTAGCTTCCTGCCCTGATGAGGAAATTATTGACCTGAGGCGTAGGAAGATAGGATATGTGAGTCAGTTTTTTGGGGCTATTCCTAGAGTTAGCTGTGAGGATATAGTAACTCAGGCTCTCATTCAACAAGGAGTAAATAAAGATGAGGCAAGAAATTCAGCCCAAAATATGCTTTCACGCCTTTTAATTCCGAAAAAATTGTTTGATGCTTACCCCTCTACTTTTAGTGGTGGAGAAAAACAGAGGGTAAATATTGCCCAAGCTCTTGTTAAGGAAACAGAGCTCCTCCTTATTGATGAGCCAACTGCCAGTCTGGATAAGCCAGCGGGAGACATTGTATTAGAAGAGATTTTTAGATTGAAAAAGAGAGGAACATCAGTGATTGGCATTTTTCATGATGATAAGGAATTGAGGGGTTTTGCCGATAAAATTCTGGTTATGGAAGGTGAGAAGGGAGCAAGAATATATGAAAATGATAAGTAATGGCAAGATTGTTACTCCTGAAGGATTAGAGGATAAAAAGGTTCTCTTGATTAAGGATGGGAAAATTTTGAATATATGTTCTGCAGATGATCTATCCCTTGATGAGTTTGAGGTTATTGATGCGAAGGGTGATTATATCATTCCCGGGTTAGTCGATATACATTGTGATGTTCTCGAATTCAAAATGTCTCCCCGGCCTAATGTAACAATCCCACCACCCTTGGCTTTATCCTATTACGAGAAAGAACTGCTTAGCTGTGGAATAACTACCCAATTTCATGGGATTTACTGGGGAGATGTGCTTGAGAAACACAGAAGTCTTAAATTAGCCCAGGAAATGATTAAGAAGATTTTAGATTATCGTGGAGCTGGAATTCTGAATCACAAGATATTCGTTCGCTTTGATATAGTTAACTGTGAAGCAAAAGATAAACTTTTGCATTTGATGAATAATAGAGTTGTAGATTTGCTTTCCTTTCAGTATCACCTGCCTGGCCAAGCCCAATTCAAAAACCTTAAGGCATTCAGGGATTACTATATAAAAGTAAGAGGCTGGACAGAACAAGAGTTGAAAGAGTTTATAAAGAAGTCTTCCGTCTTTGATGTTAAAGACAAAGATAAGATAATCGTATTAAGCAAGATTTCGCAAACCGCGGATAAGTTTAATATTTCTCTTGTCTCTCACGACGATGATAAACAAGAAAAGATTCAACTAATGAAAAATTTAGGAGCAAAGATATCAGAGTTTCCCATAAGCCTTGAAGCTGCCCTTTGTGCCAAAGAAAATAATATGTGTGTAGTAGTGGGCGCACCAAATGTTGTCCGGGGGGAATCATCGTGTGGTAATATTAGTGCCTTAAATCTAATAAAAGAAAAGGCTGCTGACATTATCTGTTCAGATTATCATTTGCCTTCAATGCTTTGTGCAACTATAAGACTTTATCAGGAAGGAATTTTGAGCCTGCCTGAGGCTATCAATATGATAACTCTCAATCCGGCGAAAGCTACGGGATTGAAAGAAAGAGGAGCCATTCTTCCCGGCAAAGTGGCAGATATAGTTATTTTTAAATTAAGAGACAAGTTGCCGGAGATAACTAGGGTGCTTATTGGAGGAAGGAGTGTTTATAGTTATGAACCCCGTTAGAAATAAGACGCCAGAGGCGTCTTATGCATTTTGGAGTCCTTATCTTCCCTCATCATTCTAAATTCTACCATTATACGAGGAGGTGGAAAATTGCCGAATAGCTCCTTTGAACCTCTGGATAATATCCGCTTCGCAAAGTGCTTAACTTGGGTGGTTGAAGCCGGAGAAGTCTTGCGGGGAACGAAGAATCAACAAGCCATCTTTAAAGATGACGGCTCCCCGGCGACCGCCGCTGATTATGAAATCCGTGATCTTTTTCGAGCGAAGCTTAATACCCAGTTCCCCCAGGATGCCCTCAGCACCGAAGAAGACGAAGGAGAGGAAGAACTCCCGGAGAGCGAGTACCTGTGGATACTCGACCCGGTAGACGGAACGCTCAATTTCCTCCTCGGCATTCCTTTCTACTCGGTCTCTGTGGGGATTTTCCAGGAAGCGGAGCCGGTGTTTGCCGTCGTTTACGATCCTGTGCACCGGCATCTTCTTGTAGCCCGGAAGGGCGAAGGAGCCTGGCTGAATCCAAACCCGGGAAAAAGTTTCCGGACTAACGGCCGGAGGCTTAAGCTGGAGGAAGCACCTTCGACGCCCCGCCCCATTATGGCCCTTCGCCTGCCGTTTGAGACAAGTATCCCCTCATACGCTGAGAATTTACTGACTTCTCCCTATAAGTTCCGCTGGCTGGGCTCGACCTCTCTTCAAATCTGCTACTGCGCCCTGGGAGCCATTTCGGCCGTGGTTGATCATAAAGCCACCATCTGGGACATTGCTGGTGCGGGACTTATTCTGCTTGAGGCAGGAGGGTTCTTCAGGGACTTTGCACGAAACGAGATTTTCCCCCTCAGGGGAAACGCATTGCCGTCTTCTTTTTCCATTGTCGCCGCGGTTCCGGGGACATACGAAACCCTCGCCAAGAAGGTGGAAAGCTCAAATCTTAACAATCTCTTAACACAGCCTTAACCAAACCTTAAACTTCTGCTGTTACACTATCGAGTAGCGAGTATTGAGTTCCGAGGATCTCAAAACCCATAACCCTGAACTCATAACTCTAAAAAGGAGGGTCAGAAATGGGCATGACCTACAGGATTTCGATTATCGGGAACGGAGGAGTCGGAGGGGCGATGGGGAAGGTATTCGCCAAGTATGGCTATCAAGTGATATTCTACGACGTTGATCAGGAGAGGCGAAA
>QLUI01000310.1 GCA_018725345.1 Bacillota bacterium
AAAAAAATGGTTTTCCGCTATTCCAGATGATAGGGCACAAGAATCCGGCCACAGTTTTCACAGTTAATTTTGCAGTCAGGATGATTAAGTTTTACTTTAACCATTGATGAGACGGAGACGCGGCAACCAAGACAGATATCTTTTTCAACTTGGGCAAGTGGCCGGCCTTGAAAGTTTTGACGCTGTGCATTATACTCTTCCAGTAACGGCTTTGCCACCTGCCGACTCAGCAATTGCCGCTGCTCCCTATAATAAAGGATTTCTTCTTTTAATCGATTGATTTCTTCATTGCCACTCTTTTGTTTTTCCAGGAGCGTTTGGTGCGCACTATTGAATTCACTTTTTACAATGGCGACAGCCTTAGTCAGTTCTTCCGCCCCCTCCATGGTCATTAGCAATTGTTCCTCCTGTTTTTGCTGCTGACTTTTTAGTGTAGCTGCGCGTACTTCTAATTTCTCCAACTCCTTTGCACTTTGCTCTGAGTCACCATAGAGCCTAGACAGCACTTCTTTATGCTCATCTTCCGCAAGTTGCAGTTGCCCTTCCAAGCTGCGGATCCCTTTAAGTTTTGTTTGCAATTTAACTTCTGCACGTGCCAATGCTTCTTTGGCTGTGCCGGCCTGCTCCTTTAGCTTCTTGAACTCCTCGAAAACGGGGAGTTTATTTAATGTTTCCTGCAATTTTTCAAGTTTCAGATCGACTTGCTGTAGTTCTAAAAGAATATGCAGTTCCCCCACTAGATTCCCTCCTTACATTGTGCGGATAAAAAAAGAACAGGCAAAAGGTACCCGTTCTACAAGGTCTTCCATGGAGTTGTGCGCACGGCTGAGGCTAATACCTCTGCTTCATATCCATCTTGAGCAAGTTTATCATCTAAATAAGTACAAATTACCGGAATAATAATCCGTTCTGTAGCATCATGACCAGCATCAATCACAGTTATGCCCATAGCTTCCGCCTCTCGTGCCTGATGATATTTCAAATCTCCGGTCACCAAAACATCTGCACCGGCAAACAGGGCAGCTTGGGCCAGATCTCCGCCACTGCCGCCGCAAACAGCCACTTTTCTTACTTGTCTGGCTTCCCCTGTTAAACGAAGCTCTGTTATATCAAGCTTCTCCTTGACTACAGCGCAAAATTCATCCAGCGTATACGCCCGCTCAAGTTTACCTATCCTGCCAAGCCCGTACGCTTTCCCTGCATTCAACAAGGGGTAGAGGTCATAGGCTGCCTCCTCATAGGGATGCGCCTTTAACATGGCACTAACCACACGCTTACGCAATTCTACAGGGTAAATGGTTTCCAGCCGAACTTCGGCAACTCGCTCCAGCTTCCCTTGCTCGCCGCTGTAAGGATTTGTCCCTTCCCCGGGGACAAATGTGCCTGTACCTGGCGACTGAAAAGTGCAATGGCTATAACTGCCTATCCAGCCGGCTCCGGCAGCCGAAAGCGCATCACGTATTTTATCTTCATGACCAGCAGGGACAAAAACAGCAATTTTCTCAAAACACTGCGTTCCCTTTGCCTGCAACACCTCCGGCTCAAGCAAACCGAGTCGGGCTGCCAGGGCGTCATTGACACCGCCGCTGACAATATCCAGATTGGTATGTGCCACATAGATGCGCAAACCTGCCGCTAGGGCAGCGGCAATCAGCCGTCCTTGCGGCTGGTCTGTTCTCACTGCCGAAAGTGGGCGGGAAATAAAAGGATGATGGGTGAGAATAAAATCGACACCCTTGCTGTTTGCCTCTGCCAGTACACGTTCATCAAAATCCAGTGCAACTAACACTTTTTTTACAGTTCCATGGCTACTCCCTAACTGTAATCCCACCTGGTCCCAATCAAAGGCAAGACTTTTAGGCGCCAACTCTTCAAGATAATCAATCAAGGTCTGTGCCTGCAGCAACATCGGTCAGCACCTCCTCTAAGCAATATATTTCCCTTTCCACTTCCTGAAGCTTAAGACTTACGTCATCTTTTTTTGCTCTTTGCAGACAATGATAAATAATTTTTAGTTTGCGAATTTTCTCTTCCAGAAATACTGATAGCAAGGGCGGCTTTTGCTCCAACAGCCGTGGACCGAAGGAAAGGCGGAACAAATCTGTTTCCTGTTCTTGCCCGGCTTTGGCCAGAATAATCTCATAGATTCGCCTTCCCTCACGCGCCAGCGTCTCGTGTGCCAGCGCAAAGCCATTCCGCGCGAGAAACAGGCGCAAATCCCCTTCCTCACTCATTGGCTGGAGAATTAACTGCTGCACACCTTTAAGTAGATGGCGACCATCGCGCAGGATAGCCGCGATGCTCTTCCCGCCAAGTCCCGCAATCACCACTATGTCAATCTTATCCGCCTCTTTGATAGCATGCAGGCCGTTTCCCAACCTCAAATCAACTTCTTGCAGACAATTAAACGCTACGACAGTCTCTTTTGCCTGCTGCAGTGGAGCTTGATTAAGATCAACTGCTACAACCCATCGGCTTATTTTATTCAAAACAAGATAAACGGGCAAGTAGGCGTGATCTGTGCCAATATCAGCCACTATACTGCCAGGCGGAATTAACTCCGCCATAGCCTGCAGGCGTGGCGTGAGTTTCAACAAGTCCACCTCCGTCAGTACAATTTCCCCTTCTCCCTACAAGTATGTAATTCCTGCTTTTTCAGGAAACTGCAATAATGAGAGACGGTAGTGCAATGCCTGAGAAGCTCAA
>QLUI01000311.1 GCA_018725345.1 Bacillota bacterium
AAATGCCTTCAGGATCAACTCAAGCTGGATAGTCATAACAGCAGCAAGCCACCATCTACTGATCAAGGCAGAGCCTCAGGAAAGAAAGTGGTCAGCTTGCGAAACAAGAGCGGCAAAAAGCCTGGGGGTCAGGAGGGTCATTCGGGAACCACTCTGCAAGCTGTTTCTAATCCGGACCGTATATTTCAGGCATCCCAGGCAAATGCTATTTTGCTGTCTGAAGGAGGGTAGGCTATGTAGTTACTATTATAGATCGAGTGGGCAGGTTGAGGAATAAGGAAGTCCTCAGACGAGGGGGTGAGACATGGATTAGAGTATCCCTGGACAGAAACATTTCAGCCAAAATAAACAGGAGGTAAATCGGTGAAAAAGAGAATATTGTTGATACCATTGATACTGTTGCTGGCCCTGAGTTTGACTGCTTTTGGCTGCCCGCGGCCGGTGGTGGAGGAGCCAGTACAGCCAGCGCCAGAGCTCGTTGACCCGCTAGATGAGCCCATAGAGCCAATGTTCATCACCATCGGCACTGGTGGAGTAGGGGGAGTTTACTTTCCATTAGGTGGTGGAATGGCGAAAATAATCACCGCTGAAATCCCGGAACTGACCGCCACCGCTGAGGTTACTGGCGCCTCAGTGGCCAATGTCAGATTTATTCATGCTGGTGAGATGGAACTGGGATTTACAATGTCCTGCGTCGCATGGGACGCTCACCATGGCACAGGGGCATTTAAGGGAGAGCATTTGCATACTCTCCGCGGTCTCTTCAACCTGTATCCCAGCTTCCATCATTGGGTAACTCTGGCACATCTTCCCATCCATTCAGTAGCCGATGTTGTGGGTAAAAGGATCTCCATAGGCTCCCCCGGAAGTGGTACCGAGGTTCAAGCCACCGCTGTCATTAAGGCTTTGGGATATACGCTTGCTGATTTTAAAATTAGCCGGCTAAGTTTTGTAGAAAATGTAACCGCCCTCAGGGACGGAGTGATCGATGTTGGCGTTTGGACAGGGGGAGCAGGCATCGCTTCAATTATCGACATTGCCACCACTCATGACATAAGGATTATCCCCTTTAGCCGAGAGGAACTGGCAAGGATATTTGAAGTCCTCCCCTACTATCCACAAGGGGTTTTACCAGCGGGAACATATCCGGGGGTTGACATAGATGTGCCAATGCCGACCGTGGGCAATCTCATTGTCGTCCACCAAGATCTGCCATATAGGGTTGCCTATGAAATCCTGAGCTCTATATTTGACAATCTTGATGTCCTGAGGGGAATACATGTGGCTGCCTATTTCATAGCATTGGAAACGGGTCCTCTAACTGCTATCCCCCTGCATCCGGGCGCAGAGAGGTTTTTCAGGGACAGAGGGGTAATACCGTAGAAGCAGCATTGCGGAAGAGGAAGTAACCAGACAAACGGGGGATACCAGGTAGAGGGAAAAGATTCCTCAGGTATCCCTCGTTTAGTATCGTTGCAGCATAGAAATTTCAAAAATTCCTATGCTCCGTAAAGGAGCCAACCGCTTTAGGGGGTTTCAGGGGGAGAATCCCCCTGATGCTCTTGTCCGTTAAGCGATATGATTAATGAGGGAGCACTTGCCACCGCTTCGACCAAAGAAATATGTCTTCATTCTGCTTGTTGCAGTGTTGCTCCTGGTGGCATGTGCTTACTTCTTGTTTCCTGTGCCTGCTTTGACCATTGTCAACCTTGATGGTGAGAGAGAAGAGCACAGAGTGATGGTAAGAGTCTCTGCCGGGGACAGGTTCACTATACGATACATTCATTCCGTAGACCGGTTGCCAGTTTACGAAAGCTTCTTTGTGGACCATGGTCACCGGCTCTTCCTTTCAGAGACTAGATTTCTTATGATGGGTGCTGGGATGAGCGATAGTGAGGGGGAATTGGGGTATGATGGACAGTGGACTATCATAAGGAACATAAATCGAGAGGTCTCTCCATTCCGTCTCCGGGTTAGTAGTATAGCTGAACAGACATTGTTTATTAACGATAGAGTAATCAAGCTGAAGGAGATTGCCCCAGAAAGCGGGGTCTTGAAGTTTGAAGTAAGGCGTATCCCAATAGCATATCTTACTCTGGCGGGAGGATATTAATGCTGCTCAAAGTTGTTGCTATTGTCGCTACTGTACTTGCTGTAGGCCTGTCTCTCATCCACCTTATACACCCTCTACGTCCCTTTGACACCTGGTCTATCCGGGTCATCCATCTGACCCTAGGCCTGATGATAGCCTTCCTTATTTTTCCGATAAACAGAAGAAGAGTAGGGATTATAGATATTTTGCTTGCTATCCTGGCCATAGCTCCCGGTGCCTATATCTTACTCTTCATGGATGACATTATAGCCCGATTTGCCATACCTTCAACAATGGATCTAGTAATGGGGGCTATCTGTATAATACTTGTCCTGGAGATGACACGGCGAGTAGTCGGCTTACCGATGGTAATAATTGCCATAATCTTTATGCTGTATGCCTATTTCGGAAGGTATATGCCTGGAATTCTAGCACACCGGGGCTACTCAGTCTCACGGATAATAGACCATCTCTACGTTGCTCTAGAGGGGATATTCGGTGTCCCCCTGGGTGTTTCGGCAACCTTTGTCATCCTGTTTATTATCTTTGGTGCCTTTCTAGAGGCAACCAAAACCGGCGACTTCATGATGAACCTGGCCAACAGTGTAGCCG
>QLUI01000312.1 GCA_018725345.1 Bacillota bacterium
CCACCACCCCGGTCACGGCTCCATCATCGCCGACGCCCACCAGCAGGGTAATGGGAGCGTTGAACCCAAGCTCGCTCCAGTAGAAAGCGGCGCCGATCTCCCTTCCCGCGGCCAGCCCGACGAACACGGTCCGACTAGCGATCTCACGCTCCTCGAAAACCTCGGCGCCGGGCAATACAACCCGCAGCTCGGCCGCCATGGCGGCCGCCGCCCGGGTGACAGCCAACTCACGCGTGGCCGATACCAGTCCCAGTATGGCGCCTCCCGATAGCACCAGAACCAGGACCACCAACACGGCGGTCCTGACAGGCCGGGCCGAACCCATCTCTCCAAACCTGAGCCCCACGGTGTAGCGGTCCAGCAGGGGCACGCATGCGTTCGCCAGCAGCACAGCAAAGGTGACGCCTTCCGGGAACACCGTGTGGTGCCTGATGACGATAGTGAGGGCACCGACCAGGAGACCGAACAGGATCCGGCCCATCCGGGTCACTGGCGAGGTCACAATGTCGGTGGCCATGAACACGGCCGCCAGCATCAGGCCCCCGGCTAGTACCTCGTACAGTGGGTTGCGGCCTACTATCCAGCCAGCGACCAGAGCGGCGGCGATGACTCCGGACGGTATCCGCCAGTCGATGTGCCCCCGGTAGAGCAGGTATGCCCCTCCCAGGAGGATGGCCAGGGCCGAGGTCTCGCCTATAGCGCCGGGCACTGAGCCGACCGCCAGGTCCCACAGGCTGGCGTCCCTGGTCACCAGCGGAGTCGCAGTTGTTAACCCCTCAAAGGGCGTCACAAACCGAACGTTATGCGCCGGCCAGGCCAGGAGCAGGATCGCCCGGGCCACCAGGGCCGGGTTGAACACGTTCTTGCCCAACCCGCCGAACAACTGCTTGCCAACGGCGATGGCCAGAGCTCCACCCAGAACCGGCATCCACCAGGGAACCACCGGGGATAGGGTCAGTCCCAGCAGAATGCCGGTCACCGCTGCACTGCCATCTCCCACCAGCGCCGCCGGCGTCAGCTTCCGGCTCAGGATGACCCACTCGGTCAGGCAGGCGCTGGCACAGGCCAGAGCGATAACAATGAGGGCATCTGGACCAAAGAAGATCACCGCTGCAACCATCACCGGCAACAGGGCGATGACTACATCCTGCATTACCCTGGGTGTGGTCAGGTCAGTGCGTATGTGAGGACCCACGAGAGGCCATTTCGGTTGGTTCATCCCGTTCCATCCTTAAGATGCCCTGGCCTGTGAAGCAGCCAGCGCCGTCTTGCCTTCCTTGATCTTCTGAATGAGTGGCCGGCGTGCCGGACATACAAAAGCACACACGCCGCACTCCATGCAGTCCTCGATATAGATCCGCTCCGCCATCGCCACATCCCCACGTTCAATGTAGGCAACGATCATGTTGGGTGTCAGACGCATGGGACACCTGTCCACGCAGCGGGCGCACCTGATGCACGGACCCGGCTCACCGTCGAAATACTCCGCCGGCGTGAGCGCCAGCAAGGCGGTCACGGTTTTGGTGAGCGGGAGGTCCAGATCGTCAACGCCCACGCCCGTCATCGGGCCACCAACCACCAGTCTGAAGTTACCTGATGTCCCGCCAGCGGCCGACAGCACGTCGCGGAACGACATCCCGATCGGAACCACCAGGTTGGCCGGGCTGTTAACCGCTCCACCGCTAACGGTGATAACCTTCTCGTACAGGGGCTTGCGGCGCAGCACGGCATCAGCGGCAGCCACAGCCGTCTGAACATTGTTGATGACGACTCCCTCCTGGTAAGAACGGGTGTGTGGTGGAACTTCGCGCCCTAGAACGGCCCTGGTGAGCATCTTCTTCGCTCCCTGTGGGTACTTAGTTCCCAGAACCACCACGTCAATATCGTACCACTGCCTCACCGCATCACGTGCAGCCTCGATGGCATCCGGCTTGTTGTTCTCAATAGCGATCACGCCACGCCTGGCGCCGGTGGCCTTCATGGCCAGGCGCAGTCCTGACACCACGTCGCCCGTCCGCTCCACCAGCAGGCGATGATCGGCAGTGAGGTAGGGTTCGCATTCGGCCCCGTTTATGAGGACAGTGTCCACCGGGAAGTCAGGGGTCACCACCCACTTGAAATGAGTGGGAAAGCCCTCTCCCGCCAGTCCGACCACCCCGGCTTCCCGGACGGCATCTATAATCCCTGTTACCTCCAGGCCATCGATGCTGCGGACCGGGCCTATCCCATCGCCGCTGTCCTCAGAATCCTCTCTCCTGATCACCACCGACAGAACCTCACCGTGAACCGTGGGCCTCGGCTCTACAGCCTCTACCCGGCCCGTAACACTACTGTGAACAGGCGCTGAAATGCGGGCGTCTGTGTCGCCGATTTTCTGACCCTTAACGACCCTCTCCCCCGGCGCCACCAGGGGCTTACATGGAGCGCCTGTATGCTGGTGCAGGGGGATAACAACCGCCTCTGGCAGGGCGATGCGCTTTATGGGAAGGGCCTCGGTCAGTCCCTTCCTGTGGGGAATAGCTATTCCACCTGCTGGGAACACTTTCACGGACATACCGCCTCCCTTCCCTTATCCGTCTTGCTCATAAGCGCCTCCGTCACCGGCCCACTCCACGGTGATATGCGCCTCAGATGGGACACCAGTAGTCCGACGAAGAAGCCGGTGGGGAGGGCAAAAAACAAAAGGAATGGAAGATACA
>QLUI01000313.1 GCA_018725345.1 Bacillota bacterium
GACGATCTCAGCAAGCTTGTTATCCCTGGCTCGCCTGATGATGCTCTCATCAAAGGGGCCGCTGAACATATCCGGAAACAGGGTCACGATGTCGATGCGCATGTTATCCCTCCCGGTGAAGAGAGCCTCTCCGCATTGTCAATCCCGACTTGACCTCTCCTTATCGTAGCGTTCCCACTTTACCGTGTCCGTGATACGTGAACCGTGTCCGGACACGGACCCCGGACCACGGATACGTTTCACAGTGTAGTCGGGCAGCAATATGGGTGACGTCCGGTCGGTTTCAATTCCGGCTTTCTCCAGCTCCCTGTGGTAATCTCTAACATGCTCCAGAGTGAGCTTGGCATCCCTGGCCTTTTGCCGGGCATAAACAGCGGCGTTCTTGCCGGCAATCCGACCGAATAGATGCACATCGAGCAGCGAGTTGCCCATGAGGCGGTTTTCTCCGTGCACCCCACCGGTAACTTCTCCGGCAGCGAACAGACCCGGGACAGCGGTCTCGCAGTTAGCGTTGTACACCAATCCCCCATTCTGATAATGAAGGCCGGGATAAACCAGCATTGGCTCTTTAGAGATGTCAATGCCCTGACGGTCATATGCCTTCCACTTGCCCACAAAATCTCTCCTGACAGTGCCTGCACCGTAGAGGATATCGATCATCGGAGAATCAACCCAGATGCCTAGTTTACCGGTAGGCGTTGGCACCCCTTTCTCTCTGACCAGGCACTCCCTGATAAAGGCAGCCGATTCCACGTCTCGAGGCTCCCGCTCATTCACAAATTTCTCCCCATCCACGTTGAGAACATCAGCCCCAGCTCCTCGGAATCTCTCCGTTATCAGCAGACCCTCCATTTGCTCGGGGAATATAACGCACGTTGGATGATACTGTACGGTATGAAGAAAAGCGATCTTTACCCCTGCCCTATAGCCCAGGACTATGCCATCGGCGGTGGCCCCATAGTGATTGGTAGTCGGGAAACCTTGAATGTGCAGCCGGCCAGCCCCACCGGTGGCCATAACTACCGCCCTGGCCTTGATCAGGGAGTACTCCTCGGTTTCCATATTGTAGATTACCGCCCCGGCACAGTGCCCATATTCATTCAGTACCAGCTCTACCGCGGCTGTAAACTCCATAACCCTTATGTCCCGAGATCGATTTCGAGCCTCGTCGCGAAGGGTGCGCATGATTTCGGTCCCCGTTATATCGGCGCAATAATGCATTCTCTTCCTGGATGTCCCTCCCCCATGCATGGACTCCAGGGTTCCATCCGCGCCTTTGGAGAAACAAACCCCCAGGCCTTCAAGCCAGGTCAAGACTTCCGGGGCCTGGCTGACCAGGGTATATACCAGGTCAGGATCGTTCTTGAAATGTCCACCGCCAAGCACATCCAGGTAGTGATAATACGGAGAGTCCTTCCATGTCTTGGAGGCAGCTTGTATGCCTCCCTCGGCCATCATCGTATTGGCATCACCGTGGCGAAGCTTGGTGATCAATACCACCTTAGCCCCCTGTTCCTGAGCCAATAGCGCGGCTGCTGTTCCAGCTCCGCCGCCACCAATGACCAGAACGTCGGTTTCGTAATCGGCAGCCGACAGATCCATAGCATCGGGGTCAATTCTGCTCCGGGCTTCAAGAAGGTCGGCGAACTCGTGCGGGATGCGGTAACCTTTGCTCAACCCTACCTTAAGTTCGCGGCGTCCTTCCTCATCATAGTCGGGATGATACTTAAGGATACTCTCCCTTTCCTGCGGTGACATGAAGGGGAACTCCTCACCCAGTCTTCTCTTCTCTATTCGCGCCGGCCTGGTATCTTCAACCTTTCTTATGAATGTCTGGAGTTCTTCTGGATACGGCATTAACATCTCCTCCAAAGTTCATTGAGTTCGTTGAGTTCCCCGCCCCACCCCAACTCAATAAACTCTATAAATTCTACAAACTGGAACTATAGATACTCTGTTTCCTCGGGTCGCCAGTCATCCCCCACCTCCCATGGCTCTATCTCTCTTTCTTGATAAAGTTTCCGGAGCTCATTCTCATCCATGCTCACAAGTTTACGCAGTGGCTCTTCATATCTCCCCCGCTTGATCGCTTCACCTGCTTCTGCCAGATGCTTCGATCTGGGTGCAATCCTGGCGCCGTAGATCCTTCGAGCAAGCTGAATTATGTGATATTGCGGCAGCTCTCCAAAGCAGCGGCTGGCGCAAAGTCCACATTGGATGCAATCGAAAGAAAGCTCGACTGCCCGGGATATGTTTCCTTGTTTCAGAAGCGCCATAACGTCCATGGCCTCGATCTTCATCGGACAGACCTTGGTGCAAGCATTACAGGCGACACAGCGGAATAGCTCCGGGTAAAGCTTGAATATTCCCTCCGGGGCCGATGTCAAATCATTGAAATTACAGTCCGCTCGGTTTGCAGGATAAAAGGGGATCTGCGCCAGATACATCTCCGGTTCAATTACCGTCTGACAGGCAAGCCCGGTGTATATCTTGTAGTCTTTTGGCTTTCGATAAACGGTTCCGCAAGCACCACAGATGCCCCCGCGGCAACCGCAGCCACGGATAAGTCTGTAGCCGGCATATTCCATGGCCTTCATGATAGTCAAGCTCTCCGGAACCTCATAGCGCTTGCCCATGATGTAGACCGGTATCAAAGTCTGGAGTCCCCGGCCCCCGACTCTCGACTCTCGACTCTC
>QLUI01000314.1 GCA_018725345.1 Bacillota bacterium
CTCTCGACGCGTTCTTCGGTAGTTCACTTGCGTTCGTCTCCCATACACCCACCTGCCCCAAATGCTGTGGACTTTTCCTTATCGCTCACTACCATAGCTTTTGTCTACAGCACAAGATGGTTTAAAGCCTGTACCTGTATACCGACTTCGAAGGGCCATCCTTCATCATTTATGCAGCTTGTTTTTGGCATCGTTCGCCTAACGTTGCTGTGGCGCACTAGGAATTTGCTTTTTTTGATACTCATATTTTATCATCGATTCCCATGTAAGACAAGCCATTATCTTGCATACTTCAATTCGTAATTTAGAGAATTGGAGATATTTCTTTCGGTACAGTTTTTCAGCAGTGATAGATCAAGATCCTATTCATCCGCAGGGAAGGAATGTGAAAAGACACAAGTGGCGGAAGTGACGTTGACACCTTGGCTCAATATGTGAAAGGATTAGCGGATGACTATGAAGCCGTAAAAACAGCCTAATTCATGATGACATAAGCAACGGTCCCTCAGAGGGAATTAACAATAGGATTAAATTCTTACACCGAAGGAGCGGGGGCAGGGCTAGCATCTTCTTGCTCAATGCATACATGCTCGCATAGAATAGTACCTCTGCCGCCTTCCTGTCATCGCAAATGAGTAAGAGCCGTATTTAGATTTTGATTCCACTGCAAAAAGTAATATCTGATGAATATTCGTTAAAATATTCAGGTTTTTTAAGAAAATTCCGGTTTAAGCTGGAAAATCAATTAATTGACTTGAACTCCCTCCCCCGCTAAACTGCGCATAACCGTCAACCATATCTTCCAGAAAATCAGGCTAATAACTCACAGCAAAGTTCCCCGCAACAGGGATGGTGTCGTTTATCGCAAATATGTTGGCAAGAAAAACACTTCATGCTTTCCCCAAATATAAGACAGGAGGTTAAAACGTGAATAATGTAAAAAGAAAAAGGCTGACCGGCACCTTTTTACTAATTTTCTTATTGACAGGCATCTATGCTTGGCAAAGACCAAGTGGCACATTCTATGATATAGTCATTTTCGGCGGTGGTTTTGGCGGCACTGCCGCAGCGGTGAGCGCGGCCAAGGCGGCGCCGGGAGGGAGTGTACTACTTGTAATGCCGGAGGCGGCGCCAGGAGGCTTGGGCAGCGTGGGTGGTCAAAATTTTTTTGACATACGCCTCTGGCGGGGGGAACTTGTGAGCGGCGGTTCTTTTGCCCGGTGGTACGAGCGCCTAGGGCAATTTTATAATACGGAGACGGCGGCGGAGCTACTTGCGGCTGAACTGGCGACTCACGCAAACATTACAGTGCTTTACCGCGAAGACTTGGAAGCAGTGCGACGCAGCCAAGGGAAAATAGTGTCGCTCTCCCTGCGGGAAGTTGTGCTGGATAGTGATGGAGCTATCGGTTGGGGCAATGACAGAAAAAAAGTGCGCGGCAACGTGTTTGTGGACGCCTCGGAGAAAGGACGGCTGGCACGGCTTTCGGGGGCAGAACTGGTGGCGGGCCGGGGGGACTGGCCGGAGGAATTTCTGCCGTCAGAGGAACGGGCTGGTGCCGCTAGGCAGCAGGCCGCTACGCTGATGTTCAAGATACAGGGCGTAGCGGTGCCCGAGAGACAGGGAAGCTTTGGCGACCTGTTTTTTGTGCGAGACAGGCGGGGGAGCTGGGGCATCTGGGGAGGCCGGGATGGTTATGCTACAGACGAGGTGGTGACAACGTTTAACCAAGTCTATGGACCGGCAGGCTTTGCCATCAAGCCCTTCAACATTGCCCAGAATGGCGCAGGGAGTAACGAGTGGTGGGTCAATACGCTGCTCGTCTTTAACGTGGATGGGCGGGCCCACCGGCGAGATATAGGGACGGACAGATTCCCCGCGAATAAGCGACCGGAACAAATGGACACCGATGCGGCTTACGCTGCGGCGCGGGAATTTTTGTCAAATCCCGCCTTCTGGCAGGCTCTGCAGCGTTTTGCCTATGCAGACGAAGAAACCGGGCAGGTATACGGTTTACAAGAGGCCGGGCCAGTGCTGGACAGGTACGGACAGCAGGTAACCGGAGCGGGCTTATATCTGCGGGAGACGGTACATATGCCAAAGGATGGAACGGATGAGTCGCGTTTTGCACTGACACCAGCGGAGTGTCAGACGGCAGGGACGGGACCTGGGGACGGCGGTGATTTGGATAATTATGCCAGTCGGATAGGTCTGGCTTTTTACGCTATGGATATTAACGCCTACCTTTACAGCGACTTGTTAGCAGGAGAAAATTTTGTCTGGCCTGTAACAGGATTTCTCCGTCCCGACTGGCTGGCATCGGGCGGAGAGCCGAAAAATCCGGTCTACTTACCCTACGAGATGCTGATAACAGAAGCGGCGGAAAACCTGCTCATAGCTGGGTACGGCACAGGGACTGCTTCCCTAGCCTGGGCAGCAATCAGAGTGCTACCCAACCTGACAGTGCTGGGGGATGCGGCGGGAGCGGCGGCTGCGCTGTCGATCGAAAAAAACATACCGCCTCTCCGCTTTGAAGAAGCAGAGATAGCGGCTTTGCAGGATATTCTAAGAGAAATGGGTGCAATTTTAGATAAAGATGAGTGAACTCGTTTAAGCTTTGCTGAAACATCGGGGAATCAGGTGGAGAGTCTACTCCACCTGATTAAAAATTCCCACCTACGCTT
>QLUI01000315.1 GCA_018725345.1 Bacillota bacterium
CTAAGATAGAGGCAAATCTTGCCCGGTTATCAACATTCTCCTGCCGGTGAACGGTTACCAGAAAATACTTTCTCGGTTCGAGGTTCAAGGTTCGAGGTTCACTGTTACTAAGGTTAACATTGAACTTTGAACCCCTCAACATTGAACTTCCATTAGCTATTTCCAAGTTTTGATAGATAGCATCAACGATGGTATTGCCAGTTACGAATATCTTCTCCTCGGGGATGCCTTCGCCCAGCAAGATTGCCTTTGCTTTCTCAGTGGGAGCAAATAGTAATTCAGAGCAATGGTCGGTCAGAGTTCGGTTAATCTCCTCGGGCATATTCCTATCATAGCTTCTTAAGCCGGCCTCAACGTGCCCCACTTTTATGTGGAGCTTAACCGCCGCCAGGGCACTGGCAAGGACAGAGTTGGTATCACCCTCAACCAAAACAATATCAGGGTTTTCCTCCTGCAAGACCTTCTCTACGCCAATAAGTATCTTTGCTGTCTGCCCCGCGTGAGAGCCGGAGCCGACTTCCAGATTATATTTGGCCGATGGGAGTTTTAGCTGCTCAAAGAACACCCTATCTAGATTATATGAATAGTGCTGACCGGTATGCAGGATAAAATGTTCTATGTTCGGGGTTCCAGGTTCAGAGTTGTATTTATCTAAGGCTCTTATTACCGGAGACATTTTTATTATCTCCGGGCGGGTGCCAAGGATTATTGCTACTTTCATCTCTCTACCTTACGACATTCAAAGATTACTGTGCCGCCTTCAGTGTAGGGCTTGCCAGGATCAACGCACTGCATGTAAGCGTGGTCTGGATCATCAGATATAGTCAATCCGAGCTTGACCGGGCACCAGTCGTGTTCCAGTATAGTGGCATAATGGAGTAAAGTTGATAGTGCATGGGTACAGAGAGCATCTGTCCTGTCCAGTAATATCCTTGGGTCGTCTATCATAATCTTGTCTCCGACTTTATATGCCGGACAGCTTCCCCTGATTTCACAGACCTTGAGTTCGAGCATTACTACCTCCGATCAGGCTGTGCAAGCTATTCTTGAGGCGAATCCTGACTACTGAGAGAGCTACGCTGAGCCCATGCCTGATTGCCCTTAAGTTAAGGGTTGAAGGAACATAGAGGCAGGAGATGGGAACTTCTTTGATGATGGCTCTCTTCCTTCTGGCCTTCTCAAGAGTCTCAATGCTCATGCTCATGCCCTTCTCAGAAAGGGATGGGTTTTCAAATATCTTTTTGCTGTAAGCCCGGAAACCACTCTGAGAATCGGATACCTTTACCTTAGCGCCGAAGTTCCAAAGGAAGGTGATAACGCCAATGCCGAACTTGCGATAGCGAGGCATGGTGGTTAGTCGAGAGTCAATAGTCGCTAGTCTTGAGTCTTGAGTCGGGAGACGAGGGTTGGTGAGGGGGACTAATGACTCTAGACTCTTGACTAATAGACTGGTTGGGCTGGAGAAAGTGGGAGCCAATGACGAGGTCTGCCTCTCCTTTAAGGATTGGAGTAAGGAGGTTCGGGATTTCATCCGGGTTGTGCTGTCCATCGCCATCGAGGATAACTAAAACATCGGCGGCGTTTGCCTTCGCCGCCTTAAAGCAGGACTTGATAGCCTCTCCGTAGCCCTTGTTTACGCTGTGATTTATCACCCCAGCCCCGGCTGCTCTCGCCGCCTCTGCGGTGCCGTCATGCGAGCCGTCGTCTATTACGATGACCTGGTCAACATACCTCCTGGCTTTGGAGACCACACCTGCAATAGCAGGTTTAGTATTAAAACAAGGGATGGCGGCGACGACCTTCGGTGGAGTTTTTTGAGCTCCTTGAGTTGATAGAGTTTGTTGAGTCATTTTCAGTTTATTGAGTTTGTTGAGTTTGTTTCTTTGTAATTATACACCTTTTTCGTATGGCTGCATAGTTCGAAGCCCTGGAATAGCTGCGTAGTGCATTTGATTAAAAGTGTATTGCCCTTTCTTTCCAGAGCCCCACCAATCCCGAATTCAGAAGTTGACCGGCAGTCAAAGAAGGCCGGATTAAGCTGGTGCATACCTAGAACTTCCACAACTATGCCTCTCCTTTTACCACAAATTTTTGCTTCTAAGTTGAACTCTTTTATCTAACTCTCAATATTTACCCACCCCCTCAGGATTAGCTACCCCATCGGATTTAGAGTATAGCTCATCGAGCTCTGCGATCTCTGCGGTGAACCGTTCCCCGCCTTCGCGGGGACAAGTATTCTTTTGCCATTCCCCGCCTTCGCGGGGACAAGTTTGCGCAAGACTTCACATTTTAGGGACTAAAAGCCTTCAGTCTTCAGCCTATCCACCTGAGTAGTTACCTTAATTCTTCCTCAATTCCTCCTATTTCTGAAAGCTTGAACACTTCTACTCCTTTGTTTTCCATGTATTCTTTTAAACTTTTCTTGGTATGGTGTTTATCCGAAGAAACGAAGAAGTTCGAACCAGTTAAAATGGCGGTAGCGGCATGGATGGCATCGGCTGAATATATGTCATGCTCAACTACAAGTGTCTGGGCTGATTTGACCACTAATCTATCCACTGGAATTAATTCTATCCCACAAAGATTTATAATCATATCTAACATCTCTATAGCTTCATATATCTCCTTATTCCTCCAGCCAGCCTTTTTAAGTCCTC
>QLUI01000316.1 GCA_018725345.1 Bacillota bacterium
GTCTCCCATGATAGATATTACCATGATGATCTATTAGGAAATTATATCCAATGTCGCCCCAACCCCCTTGAACTATTTGATTTCCCTGCGCGTGATCTGTCCATATCCTCCGCACAACGCTCATTGGGTCTGCGGGGTTATTAGGATGAACGGTGTGATGAACTATAGCGTGCGAAATATTTCCATACACGGGTGGCCGTCTTGGGGAATTTAAATCTCCAGGCGGGAGGTTCCCCCACCATTGACTTCTGGATATAAGAACCGTCCCCCGTGCTCAATACTAACGCTACGAATAACGAATAACTATCCAAGCTACGATCCCAGCGTCTGCGATAGCACCAGCTATGGTACCCACCTTTGTAGCAGTGCTCTTATCACCAAAAGCTGTTTCGCCATATTTTGCTACGAGAATAGCAAGTAAGAATGTAAACATCCGCTTTCCCCCCCCTTTTTTTGATTGAGTACTTTCTCGGAAACTCGCAAGCGAGTCTCCATGCCGCTTTTTGGCCTGGAGGCTTTTCGTTTTCCTCCAGAATGTCCCGACAGCTTCATGTGGCAATAACAAGAGATAATTAAAGATATTGAGAGAAATAATAGATTATCTCAGGAAAACAACTATAATTAGCACTTGACATTTCCGATATCGCCTCAAAATCGATTTTGGAGACATTATTTACCAGTCTCTAACACGATGGAGGAGGCGGTTTTTTTGCTTGGCTACTGGCGGCCCCATGAACAGTTCCTGCGCTGGCTGGAGCAGAAGTTATTGTCTTTTCTCCACCAGCACGAAAAGCAGATCCGTTTTTATGCCCACATTCTGGAGAAGGTTTATGTCCTTAACTTGGACAGGCTGCTCCCTTTAGCACTGGGTCGGTACTCGTTTACAGGCAGACCGGCTCAGAACCAACCGGAGACTTTCCGGGCACTTGTGGTGATGGGCCATTACAAAGAGGGAATTACTTCTTTTGTGGGAAGGCTGAGAGCTCATCCTGTGCTGGCTGCCGTCTGCGGCTTTGAGCCTGATTCCGTACCTGGAATGGGTACATTTTACGAATTCCTTGACAGGTTTTGGTTGGGAGAAGAACCGCCTAAGGTATCACGCGAACCCCGAAGGGGAAAAAGTAAAAGGTCAAAGGGCGGTGAAAAACTACCGGAAGATGACATGAATCGCGTTACTGGGCTGGTAAGGAGGGTGCTGGACGGATACTCTTTCGAGGGGCCGGAGACACTGCTGCAAGGGATATTGACAGAGTGTGCCGTAAAACCGTCGCTTGATCTCGGGCTTTGCGGTGACAGCCGCAAGCCCGTGCTTGCAGGTGACGGAACTCCACTCGAAACCGGCGCCAGCCATCTTGGTAAAAATGCTAACAGCACCGAGCCGTTCATAGACCTAAACAATCGCAGAGGACAGAAGCGGACACTTTCTGCCTTTGAAGTGAATAATCTTGGGAGGCCCATCTGCCTGGAAGGTCTGGAGATGGTGTATAACGGAGTGGATGAGAAGCGTCAGCACATTAAATGGTGCTGTCCCCTGCACCAGGAGCCCAACCGGTGTCCGAAAAAACAGGAGTGTTCACCTTCTTCTTACGGTCGTGTCGTGTACACCAAACCAGACGATGATTTTCGCTTGTTTACCAAAACACCCCGTGGCTCAAAGGCATGGAAAAAGGCTTATGCCAGGCGCACCACCGTTGAACGCACTATTAAACGTATTCTGGTTGACTATGATATCGAAAGTTTGCGCTTCCGGGCGGAAAAGCGTTGGTTTTGGTTTGCCTCTCTCGCCGCGATAAATCAGCATCTTGATGTACAGGTGGGTGTTCTCAAGCAACCGCTCTTTACCAAGTTAGGCCTAATTCAAAAAGCTGCCTGATTTTCCTGACCCAGGTTAAAATAATCTAACCATAACCCTGGCTTATTTCATGTTGCTCTTTTTTAGTGTTCTGCAAAATTGCTTTCTTGCTATTGCCATTTGAAGCTGTCAAAGAACAGTTTGCGGCGTTCAGACTTCCCGGAGTTACCATAACTCTACTTTTTAAAGGCTGATTTCCGAGAGTCTACATTGAATATGGTGGTTGCGTAAGCTTTACGCAACCACCACTCACCTACTATG
Organism: Bacillota bacterium; assembly: GCA_018725345.1. Lineage (GTDB taxonomy): Bacteria > Bacillota > Dethiobacteria > Dethiobacterales > Dethiobacteraceae > GPS1B09. The sequence goes on from QLUI01000316.1 coordinate 2,114, forward strand.
GCTGCGACTAACGCCTAACTATCCAAGCTACGATCCCAGCGTCTACGATGCCACCAGATGCGATACCCACCTGTGTAGCAGCGGCCTTACCACCAAAAGCTTTTGCGCCATATTTTGCTGCGATCAAAGCGAATGTGATTGTAAATATTGGATTCGCTTTTCCCACCAAAATTACTTGCCTGTTAGCACCTACCACATCAAGCTCCTCTAGAGGTACAACAACGAACCCGTCTTCGGTAGGTAAAACCACCCCGTCCCCTTGCAATTGGAGAGGAATTGTTTGCCCATCAACCAAGAAGACCTTGGACAGCGCAAACGGAATATCGACATATCCTCTTTTGGTTTCAACAACAATCACCGGCTGACCGGCAATCACCCTGACTTCTGCGTAAAGATGCTGTATCTCCTGTGTTGGGACATTTCTCTGTTCTCTGCCGCTTTCCTGCCCGGCGGCAGCGGGGATCGCAAAGGCCGACATCACCATGACTACCGTTAGCGCCATTGAGAGCTTTCGTAACGATTTTTTCAAG
>QLUI01000317.1 GCA_018725345.1 Bacillota bacterium
GACCGACTAGAACAGGAACTTGCCCAAGAGATTGGAAGGAAGGGCACTGCGTCCTTGATCGGGCACCTGAGGCTGTGCGGTGCAATCCCTGAGCGGTATGGACACGACAGCAATGAGGAGAAACTGTATTCCAAGTATACCGATGTTGTTATTCATGAGGCTTATACGGCAATGGGTTTCACGAGCCTTGTCTTGAGGGAACGGATGGATGTTGCCGATGTTGAGTGTGTATGTGATGATTACAGTTTTGTGGCAGATGCCAAAGCATTTCGTTTGAGTCGCACTGCGAAGAATCAGAAGGACTTTAAAGTTCAGGCAATTGACAACTGGAAGCACGGGAAGCCGTTCGCGATGATCGTCTGCCCTGTTTATCAGCTACCGTCTCGCACAAGCCAAATCTACCAACAGGCGGCTGCCCGATCGGTCTGCATTTGCACTTACACGCACCTTGCCGTACTGGTGAGGTATGCTGATCAGATTGGGCAACCCGGTGCTGTCGCCTTGTTGCACGATATGTTCAGGATTGTAGAGGCGATGAATCCGTCGAAGGACGCCGCTACATACTGGCGGGCAGTGAATAGAGCTTTGTTGGACTCTGATGCTAGCGTCGTCGGTATCTGGCGAGAAGAGAAGATTGCTTCGCTGGAGTCCATTCGTTTGGGTCGGGACGAAGCGCTTCAGTTCTTGGCCGCAGAGCGAGAACGAATCATGCGACTTTCCCGCCAACAGGCAATTCATGAAGTTCTCAAGTGGCGCAAGATTGAGAACAAAATCCGAGCTGTGGAGTCGGTTGCCGACAACGGCCTATTGGGATTTGAGTGATGACAATGAACGAAACCTATCTTGACAAGATCACTCTCGCCGATTGCAGAGACCATATGCTTTTGTTGGAGGACAACAGCATTGAGCTTTTCCTTTCGGATATACCTTACGGGATCAGCCTTGATAATTGGGATGTTCTGCACAATAACACGAACTCAGCGCTCCTTGGGCAGTCGCCCGCGCAAGTGGGCAAGTTGGCCTTCAAACGGAGAGGGAAGCCGATAAGCGGTTGGTCTCAGGCGGACAGAAATATGGGAAAGGAATACGAAGAGTGGTGCAAGTCATGGACCGATATGGTCATGCCCAAGGTGAAGAGCGGCGCATCTCTCTTCGTATTTGGTGCTCGTCGGACCATACACCGAGTTGTCAATGCCTTCGAAGACAGCGGGTTCTTGCTCAAAGATATCCTCGCATGGAAGAAGGACTCAGCCCATCACAGAGCACAGAGGGTGAGCATAGTCTTCGACCGCCGTGGACTGAAGGATGCCGCAGACGCTTGGCGAGGGTGGCGACTCGGGAATCTGGCACCCGTCTATGAGCCGGTTGCTTGGTTCATGAAACCTTACAGGATTGGTGGTACGATTGCTGATACTGTTCTCGAACACGGAGTTGGGGCGGTGAACCTTCAAGAATGCCGGATACATGGCTCCAATCCTACTAACGTCTTGGAGTTTGGTTTCCAAAAGAACGAGCGGAGAATTCATGAAACTCAGAAGCCGCTTCAGTTGATTGAGTTCTTGATCAAACTAACCACGAAGGAGGGGCAAACAGTCCTCGACCCTTTCATGGGGAGTGGAACAACAGCCGTAGCGGCAAGGCGACTGAAGAGGCATTTTATAGGATTCGAGATTGTACCGGAGTTTCACGCCGGAGCGCTTCAGAGACTCGACCAGGACATGGGAAGAGACTACACCCTCAATGCGAGCCAGTTCCAGCCTGTACTGTTCGAGAAGCCGAAGCAAGAGTACGGGAGCTAAGAAATGCATGCAGGCGGCCGGGAACACTGCATAGCGAAGCGGCGCAGTGTTCCCAGTGCATACTCGACTTCGGCGCCGAAAAGAGAGTTGACCGCACTATAATCGACCTTTTCGACCAACGTAAGTTAAAGCAGATTCTCAATTACTCCGATCCCGGTGGGAGCACATACTACAAAGCCATCCTGCAAAACCTATTCTTCGCCACGCTCAATCGGGAGATGAACACGCCCCAGAAGTCGGACAATCGCAGGTTCCGCTTGCGGAGTAAGCAATCCGGCGGGCGCGACCCCCACTACAACATCACCAACCTCTACCGTTATGAGGATTATTTCCGAAGCCCCGCCGAAGCGCTGTCCTTGTTCTCACAAATCCCATTCCTCAATGGCGGACTATTTGAGTGCCTGGACAAACCGTATAAGGACGACCCGACGAAGATTCTCCACATTGACGGCTTCTCCGACCGTGCGGACAACGAAGTATGCGTGCCGGATTTCCTGCTTTTCTCCGAGGAGCGTGAGGTTGATCTCAACGAGGCATACGGCACAGCAAACAAGCGTTACAAAGTGCGCGGCTTGATCAATATCTTCAACCGCTACAAGTTCACCATTGATGAGAACACCCCCATTGAGGAAGAGGTCGCTCTCGACCCGGAGTTGCTCGGCAAGGTATTCGAGAACCTGCTGGCAAACTACAATCCCGAAACCAAAGCGACTGCCCGCAAGCAGACCGGCTCGTATTACACCCCCCGAGAGATCGTCAACTACATGGTGGATGAAGCCCTCATTGCCTACCTCGAAACACAACTGAAGGAGAGGATTTCATTACTCCGGGATATGGAATCTCT
>QLUI01000318.1 GCA_018725345.1 Bacillota bacterium
TAAATAAAAAGTCTACAGGTAGTGTAGACGCGGAAAAAGGGAGGGGGGAGTTTTGGTGGATAACGAAAAAATCCTCGAGTTTATGAACAAGATGTATACTGACCTGAAAGGCAGTCAGGAGAAGATGTATACTGAAATGCAGGATGGGTTTAAGAATGTCAATAATAGGTTATCATCTTTGGGAAAAACCGTTACGATTATTGAAAATGTGCACGGCGACATTTACTGTAACGCAGAGGGGTACATTGACTGATTAAGCTTTAATCGAACACGTTAGCTCATTAGCAATATTCAAGCTGTCCAGTCTCATAATACTCCCTTCGGACCGCCCAAAACTCAGCAAATTAATACTTCCATACCACACAATCCTCTGGTACAAAATGGCGAACTTCTGATGAATACCGGACCGAAAAACTAAATGAATTCCCGCATTTTCCAAAGTCCCGGCCAGTTTCCGTACAGACAGCCGGTCTTTTTCTTTGTGATCGGACTCCGGTCGTGTCACCACTGTAACCTTAACTCCCTTGCACATAGCAGGAAGTAAGGCCGACAGCATCTGTTTAACACGGTTTTTCCCCAGAAACGGGCTGACGATAATAATTTCGTTCTTTGCCGCTGCAAGATCGTTATGAAAGACAGTAAGAAAATTAGTGTTGTCGAAGATCACATTCTGTGACTCAAAGGTTTTACTGTCGCTCTTGGCCGTGTAACCGATCGAGGCGTAACCTTTCAACCGTTTATGATACATCCGCTCCAATACACCCACATGAATATCCACATAATCGTAAATCAGCACCTCTTTTTTGGTATCACACAGCCGGTGAAGTCTGCCGGTATACTGCTGAACAGTCCCTTTCCATGCCACTGGCATCGCCAGAAACAGTGTGTTAAGCCGTGGTTCATCAAACCCTTCTCCGATAAATTTGCCGGTTGCCACCAAGACAAAATTTTGGTCTGCCGGAATCTCCGTCAGCGTGACCAGAGCATCTTTTCTTGCCTTAGTTGACATGCTGCCAGTCAGGGTGATCACGTTTGACAACGATTTGCGCAAGGCATTTGCCAGCGTTTCAACATGTGCCGTTCTTTCTGTCAGCACCAGTGGGTTGCGCCCCTCAGCAACGCTGCAAACCACATCGTTAACAATAAGTTCGTTGCGCAGATTATGTTGGCTGAGTTCACGATAGATCTCCGTAATATGCCAGTCATTTTCGTCCTGGGTAAGAGGTTTTCTAAACGGAGTAAAGCGGGGGATGATAAAATGATCAAACGGTCTTTCTTCAGCATGTTTGCGTGCATCAACCCTGTAACGAACAGGCCCGCACTGCATAAAAATTATCGGATGGTGACCGTCCTGCCTGACTGGCGTTGCCGTCAAACCGTAAACATATCTGCCGGCAACTTTTCTTAGAATCTGCTCAAAACTAAAGGCCGGCACATGATGGCATTCATCCACAATGACCATGCCGTAATCCCTTACCAAGTCTTTAACCTCATCACCTTTGACCAGTGATTGCATCAATGTCAAAGCCCGGCAGCAGCGGATTTAAAAAGCGTACACCATCCACAACACAATCATGGCTGAAATCTTCACTTAACACAAGCCCCACCTGATTTAGCCGTGCTGTGGCCCACAACTGTGCATCCCAGTATGAAAGCCTATGTTCCCGAACACCTCGTAGTGCCTCATTGACAATCATTTCATTGATCTCAAATACCGGCCACATCTGACAAAAGCGTTTTACTCTTTCTTCCGCATCTTCTTCTTTTAGCTGAACCTGTTTTCTCGTTACAGCCACAAAAAACTCCCCCAGCACCTGGGTACTAATTACCGCGATTCGAAGCGTTATCAATTCATTCAACAAATGCATAGCTGCTTTTTGTTTCTCTTTTTCTAAGCAGTCATACGCGTAAACCAAAATATTGGTATCTATCATTACCTTAGCGTTCATATAGGTCGTCTCTTTTCCAGTTCCTTTTGCCCGATAAATCACCCTTACCCATCAAACTATTTATAAATGCTGATTCTTCTTCCCAGACAGACAAGGGATCCTTTACAAAGCCAATACACTTTAGCTGCAAATCAAGAGCATCCCGTACCAGATCCGCCTCTGTCACGCCAAGCTCTTTTGCTTTCTCCTTCAGGTACAATTCCTGGGACTTTGTAATATATAGTTGTTTTCTCACCATATCACTCATCACAATCACCATCCTTATACATCATATTATACATCACACGAGAAAGATAAGCAAAACCAGACTTCCATAGAGGAATGTGAGGAAGTTCTGGAACTACTGTAACGCAGGGATTAATTGATTAAAGGGAGAAAGGTATCTCCATAAAAGGGAGGCGCCATTTTCCCTCTTTGCCCTTACGTCGCGATATAGCAAGAGTAAAGGATTTAAAGCTCACATTCGGCACCCCTAGGTAATTAAACAAATATTTATTGCCATGCCAATACGAAACACCAGAGCTGATAGGATTTACTGCTGACGGCTATACGATGTCATGACAATAATTAACTGGACAATGAAAGTTCCATGAATTATGATGAGGGTTCTTCCGCAACGACCGCTATGAAAGTTAGATTTTAAGCATTGTTATGCTTTTTCTGGCATCCAG
>QLUI01000319.1 GCA_018725345.1 Bacillota bacterium
TGTGCCCAGGACATTACTACCCAACAGGCCATATTCCTCTGCCTGTGCGATGGCCACCTTGTAACGGTGAAGGGCCAGCGGGTACTCGGCGCGGCAGTAGATGTAGCCCTCCCTCGCTCCGACAGCATAGGCGGCAATCATCATCCCTTCCAGCACACTGTGCGGATCACCTTCGCCGATGCTGCGGTCCATGAATGCACCGGGATCACCCTCATCCGAGTTACAGGCCACGTACTTCACCTCTCCGGGAGCGCGGTAAGTAAACTCCCACTTCAAGCCGGTGAGGAACCCCGCACCACCACGCCCACGCAGGCCCGAGCGTTTGACCTCTTCGATGACTTCTTCCGGAGTCATTTCAAAGATGGCCTTCCCCAGAGCCTCATACCCACCGCGAGCGATATATTCCTCGATGTTCTCCGGGTCGATCATGCCGCAGTTGCTCAGGACAATGCGCTGCTGCTTGGAGTAGAAAGGGATCTCGCTGTAGTGCGGCATGGCCCGATGGGTCACCGGCTCTTTATATGTAAGGGCTTCCACCACCCGGCCTTTAACAAAGGTCTCCTCCACCAAGCGGGGAATATCCTCTTCGCGGACCTGGCAATAAAAGATGCCCTCCGGATAGATGATCATCACCGGGCCCATCTCGCAGAATCCGCGGCAACCGGTGAGGATTACCCTCACCTCGTCTTCGAGACCACGGCGGGCAATCTCCGCCTTCAGGGCCTCGAATGTCCTGGTCGATCCCGATGCAACACACCCGGTGCCTCCGCATACCAGGGCATTTGCCCGGTAAAAAGCTCCAGCCATCAGATTACCTCCGTGCAATATAGATGCTTATAGTTAACTGCATAAATCATTGCACTTTCCTTTGTCATTGCGAGTGAAGCGAAGCAATCGCGGTGGAAGGGAGGAGATTGCTTCGTCGCCTTCGGCTCCTCGCAATGACACAGTGCAGTCATTTTGCTAGATGCTTAATCTCGTTCCACCCGGCCAAACACCCATTCCGGGATCATGTTGCCCTTGATCAGATGCTCCTCGATCAAGCGAGACACCATATCGGGATGCATGTTCCCGTAGGTGATCCGCGGATGGCCGGCCTGCTCGATGTCTATCAGTGGCTCCTTGGAGCACATCCCGATGCAGCCCACCGTAGTCACGTGAGCGTCGATCTCGCGCCGGCGCAATTCCTCCAGAATGGCGTGCATCGTCTCGCGTGCGCCGGCGGCAATCCCGCAGGTGCCCATACCAACGGTGATCGTCGTCCCCGTTTTCAGCCGCACTCTAATATCTTTCTGGGCTTCCTCGCGGATGCGCTTCAGATCCTCCAAACTCTTCACCTGGGGCATTGTTGATTCCTCCTTTTATGAGTTTATTGAGTTTATTGAGTTTATTGAGTTGGGAGTTATCCCCTATCCCTTAAACTCAATTCTCCCTGAGCAATGAAGTCACGCAGCCAATCGCACACCGCAGGATGCGATAAAGGCACATCGTCCAGCTCGGTGCGGATCTCCACCGTATCAAACTCGAACTGGCTACCATTCACGCGGTGGACATAATGCAGGTCAACCGGCTCCTTTGAGAGCAGCAGTGTGAGCAGGCTGCCACAAATATCTCCCATGGGAGCGCGGTCAATATGACTATGTTGGAAGATGACCCTGATCCTGGTCCCCTTGCCCAACTCGGACTCAATGGTCAAATCGCCGTTGCACTGCTGGGCGGCAGCGGCGAAGAGGGGCAACCCCAGACCGACGCGGCGAGTCGTGCGGGTAGTGAAAAAAGGGTCCACTGCTTTCTTCACCGTCTCGGCATCCATCCCTCGCCCATTATCGTCGAGGATAATAGTCAACCGGTCAGCGGTCAGGTCCTCGACAATGGTCAACTTCACCCGCGAGGCCCCTGCCTCGACTGAGTTCTGCAGAGCATCAAGGATATGCAGGGAGAGTTCACGCATTAGTCCAGCTCACGGACTACCTCTACCATACGTTCGGGCACCAGATGGCCGACGACGTTATTGTCCACCATCGCCACTGGCGCCAGTCCGCACGAACCCAGGCAGTACACCACTTCGTAGGTCGCCCGGTAGTCCGGTGTTGTCTCACCAGCTTTGATATTGAGTTCCTTTTCCATGATGTCGATAATCCTCCCCGCACCGCGGACATGGCAGGCCGTACCGTCGCACTGGCGAATAATGTGACGCCCGCGGCGGGTGAGATAGAACTGAGCATAAAACGTCACCACCCCATAAATCTGGCTGAGGGGGACATTCATTCCCCTGGCGATAGCCTCCATCACCTCAGCAGGCAACCAGCCGTAGATGCCCTGCGCTTTCTGAAGAACAGGAATCACCGCTCCTTTTTCGTGCTTGTACTCCTCGAGGATCTCATGTAACGGGGCCAGGTCCAACATTTCCTGCTCAACCACAGCTTCGGTTTCAGTCATAGATTTCCCCCTATATAAGTTTATTGGCATATGCACTTGACTCCAGTAGTGTGATCCATGCGCAGTTTTCGTTGTCAAAAGTGTCCCCTTTGGCGGAAAATTGCCTAAAAATGCCACCAATCTGGGGCCTAATCCCACAAGGCTTGGCTAACTGGAGTCATGTAGATATGCCTAT
>QLUI01000032.1 GCA_018725345.1 Bacillota bacterium
GCCGCCGGACCCGGGCCAAATAAAAGAATTATGGCCAAATTGGTGGCAAAGCCGACAGAAACAGACGCTTTAGCGTGTGGCAGATAGACATCCAGATTTTCCAGCACTAAATGCAAAATAAGAAAAAATACTAATGCCGGGCTGAAAAAGCCCAGCGGATTATGAAAAAAAAGAAATACTAAAGCCGCCGAAATAACGGCGATAAGATAGATTTTTACTCCCAACTGCTGCTTATTAAAAGACATGGAGTTCCTCCAGATATTAAAAAAAGGGCCGACTAAATAAATTCTACCACCAAGCACGCCAACTTGCGCCGCCGGCGAGTACCAAAGTACCCAAAGCAACGATCGCGCGAATAACTTTTGCCATTTTAAATAGCCCCCTTTACGGTTTCCTCTGCCGCGCTCCGCTACATGGCGACAGGTACGCCGCTCCGCTCAGGGGAAAAGGTGTCGGCCCTTTTTTTACTATGTAGATGTCAAATAGCGGCTGAAACGCGCCGATTTAAGGCGGCAAGGGTAGCTCTCACCACAGCTTCTTTTTCATCCTGTTTAACAAGTGCTGCGCCAACCAAACATTCTTCGCTCGGCCCTTGGGTGTAGAGCAACGTGGCTGCAATCAGGCTGCGTCGGCCAAGATGATAAAGAGCCACATCTTCTAGGAAAACGGCGCTCCCTGCTTCAAGAAACTCACTTGCTGCCTGAATAGTTGCCTCCGCAAAAAGGCGAAGTCGGTTGCTGCTGGAATTAACGCCGCAGCTTCTTCCTTGACAAGTTCGTTTCGCAGAGGTAAGCTCAACCATTGCTTCAATCTTTGTTCCTTGGAGTGAATATTGAATGGCGGAAAATTTAAAGCGCTTTCCCTGAAAAAAGGTATGCTCCTTGTTCAACTGCACAATTGATATTTTTTTATGATCTAAAGCGATGCCCTGCTCAACACGAAGCAACGTTTCAATATCTCGCACTAACTGTTTGGCATTTCTCGTATCTTCAGCCAACACATGTATTTCATCAATATCTTTGTTTGCGCCAAGGACGATATTTACCGAAATTACGTCGCGTATCTGTTTAATTAAATTTTCGCAGTCGGAAAGCCTAATCTCTTTCGGAACATCGGCCAATACCAACCCTCCCTCTCTTTTTTATTGTTTTAACTTGTCCCCGCCTAAACTTAATAGACTGCTATAAATTAGCTATATTTGCATCTTTAACCATAATTCGACCAGCTAAGTGAAAATCCTTCTTTACTTGCTGGGTGCTTATAATATACAGCCTATTTCTTCCACCAAAGCCCAGACACAGCCTGAAACCAAAGAATGTCCACCCAATAAAATCGGAATGGCACACCGGGCGGCTTCACGGGTAAATTCCCGCACGAATTGATCCTCTACTCGTTCATGTAGGCCTAAATCGGAGTAAAAGCGGTCGGCATCGCTCAGCGGCTTTTTCAAGTGAGCAAACATCACTCGGGTATCAATCAGAGCTGCCTGCACCGTCCTTTCCAAAAATCCAAAAAATCGAGCCGGACCTATTTCTTCCAGCCAATAGCCAAGCAGGGATACCACTTCGTTTCTCTCCAGCCTACCCAAAGATTTCATGCCTCGCTCTTCGGAAAATACACGCAGCCGCACTTTAAAATTCTGATTAAGCAGGGCCATGACGGGTGCGCCGACACGACCAATCAGGGCCACATCGGGATATTGACTTCGCAGCACTTCCTTTACTTGCTTAATGGCGACAGTGTCAAGTTGCAGCGAAGAAATGGCTGCACGCAGTGCCGGGCCACCAAAGGGCGAATCGGCTAAAACCAGCAAATCAGTGGGAGTATCAATATCAAACTGCGTTCCCAGCGTAGTCGGCAGCAGGCACTGTTCAAAGCCGGCAGCATAGCGCAAAAGCAAGACAAGCGCATTATCTGTAGCAGGAAGCGGGTAATGGCTTAACACTGTTGCCGGGTTAAAGGCCAACATGTCTGCAGACTGCACATTATTTGTCGCATAGCGCCCTGCCTTGCCAAGCACCGACCGGACCGCGTCATTCAACTCAGCTAAGCTGATGAGGGGCACAGCAGCGCCCCCCATACATAAGACGGCTTTAAGCCGGTAACGCTCCACCAAACTTAAAAGCTCTCGGCCGAAATGAAAGTCTGCCGGAGCTGTTTTATTTAGTATCGGTTGAATCCGCTCGTCTGCCCAGGCAGACAATTCCGGCCGGTTTGTCACTAAGAAGACTCTGCTCACATCAGGCAGAGCCAGGATTTTTCCTAAATTATCATGAAGTGCGGCGTGACGCGCGCGAACCAATATTTCTTCCACCGGACTGTTCGCCTGACTACCCTCGAAAATTACTACATCCAGCATGGATTTCATCTTTTTCCTCCTAACAAAAACTGCCCCTTTACGTATTTTACACCGTTATCCCGGCTACGCAAAGGGGTAGTTTTTGTATAGTTATCTAAGCGTCGGTTCAATCAAGCCGTATTTACCGTCTTTTCTGCGATAAACCACGTTTACTTCATCGTTGTCTGAATGGGCAAAAACATAAAAATCGTGACCTAGCAGATTCATCTGAAGAATAGCCTCTTCGGTTGTCATCGGCTTCACCCCAAAACGCTTTCTTCTGATGACTGCAAACTCGCCTTCCTCTTCAACCTTGGGCAACTGGCTTAATTCTCTTATTCCACCACCCTGACGCGACTTCCTATTAATACGGGTTTTATATTTGGCAATCTGCCTCTCTAGCTTATCCACCACCAAATCAATGGAAGCATACATGTCACCGGTACCCTCTTCAGCCCGAAGCAGCAAACCGTTTACCCCAGCTGTAACTTCCACTTTATGCAGGCCTCGTTCTACCGACAGCGTGACCTGGGCATCTGCGTCGGCAGCAAAATATTTGTCTATTCTGCCAATCCGTTTCTGAACATATTCTCTCAACGCATCTGTTACCTCAATATTTTTGCCTCGTATAGACAATTTCATTGCCTCAACTCCCTCCTGCTTTTAATTAATATTTACCCCATCCGCAGCAAAATCCTGCCCTGCAAAGATTAATAAAAAAATAAATTAACTACCTTCCCACCACCGCAAGATAAACTTCTTTAGCACCGCCTGCCAAAAGAGTCTGTGCCGCAAAATGTGCTGTTGCGCCTGTGGTTAGCAAATCATCAACCAAGAGTAGGCGCGCCGGCAAAGGAAGTTGAGATGCTAACTCAAAAGCCTGCGATACATTCTCCCAGCGTTCTCTGGCAAAAAGCTTTGTCTGGCTAGGAGTCGCACTTTTTCTCTGCAAAACTTTTTTTAGCGGCAACCTTAATTCAGCCGCTACCACCTGCGCGAGTAGCAGTGCTTGGTCATAGCCACGTTCCAACAGCCTGCTGCGGTGCAGCGGCACCGGCACAATAGCCTCAATTTTTGGCCAACTACTCCGCCTAATTTGCTGCGCCATCAGTCCGCCCAGTGTTCTTGCCATTTCTTTTCGGCCGTTATATTTATAGTTGTGAATGGCTGTCTTAACTGCCCCCCTGTAAGCTTGCACTGTGCAAGCACCACTAAAAGCAAATACCAACCTACTGCACTGCGGACAATTATCCTGAACCGCCGCCAATGGTTGTGCGCATTTAAAGCAGCATGTTTCAGGAGCAGGGATTTGGGCAAAACACTGACTGCAAATCTGCAGCGCCGTAGTTCCCTCGCCCACTCTGCAAGCGCAAAACACGCAACTAGGTGGAAAGAGCAAATCCAACAAAGGTTTAAATATGTTCATTATTTGCCCCCCAGACTATCTTTTTTCAGCCAGCCTGGCAGCAAGCCTTGTGTAGCGCGCTTCAACCTTGTTGTTGCGAACTGCGATTGCCATGGCTTTTTTTGTCCCGATGAGCACAACCATTTCTTTGGCTCTGGTAATCGCTGTGTACAGTAGGTTTCTCTGCAATAAAATATAATGCTGGGTCACCACCGGCAAAATCACGACTGGATATTCGCTGCCTTGACTTTTATGCACAGAAACTGCATAAGACAATGAAAGCTCGTCTAACTCAGCTTGGTCGTAAGTTACCTCTCTGGCTCCGCTCACATCAGGATAACGGACAACCAGCTCTCCGTCATCTTGATTGATAAAACTGATGCGTCCCATGTCCCCGTTAAATACTTCTTTCTGGTAATTATTCCGGACTTGCATCACTTTATCACCTAAGCGAAACGTTGGACCTCTTCCTCGCAATTCAGTTTTAGCGGGGTGAGGCTGATTGAGCTCAGCCTGCAAGCGAATATTTAAATTGTCCACTCCCAGCAGATTACGCCGCATAGGAGAGAGCACCTGAATATCGTCAATGGCGTCATTATTTTTATAATTGGGAAGCCGCCGACTACACAGTGCCAAGATAGCATCCAGAATTTTCTCCGGTTCACTCTCATTAATGAAGAAAAAATCTCTGGCTTCACCGCTTATATCCGGCATTTGCCCACTATTTACAAGGTGTGCATTTGCAATAATGCCACTTTCACCTGACTGACGAAAAACCATATCAAGCTTAACTACAGGCACTGCACCAGAAGCTATAATATCGCGCAACACATTGCCGGGGCCCACCGAAGGAAGTTGGTCCATATCCCCCACTAAAACGAGCTTGCAACTTAGAGGAATGGCCTTAAGCAGAGAGCAAAACAATGACAGATCAACCATGGAAACTTCATCCACAATTACCACATGAGCTTTTAACGGCCTCTCTTCATTGCGCTGAAAGGTGAACCCCTCCCCTTCAACCTGTGTATATTCCAATAAACGGTGGATTGTTTTGGCCTCCACACCACTTGCTTCCGTCATGCGCTTAGCCGCCCTGCCTGTAGGCGCTGCCAACATTACTTCGAGGCCATGCTGCAAAAAAAGCGCAAGCAATGAGCGGATTGTGGTAGTTTTGCCGGTACCAGGCCCCCCGGTTATAACCAATAAACCTGTTTCCATCGCCATGCGGACGGCTTCCCGCTGAGCAGAAGCCAGCTTAATCTGGTCGGCCTCCAACTGATTTAAGCTAAGGGACCGGAGCGATAACTGTTGACTTGCAAGCTCCAAAAGCTTGGCAGCCGCATACCGTTCTGCATACCAAAGAGCAGGCTGATAAACTGCCGCCCCTTCTGACGATAACTCCTCAACCAAATCTCCCTCACGCACCAAGCGCTCCAACTGTTTTTGCACTGCCTCCTCCGGCAGGCTGTGCGCTTCGCTCAAAAGTATTTGCCCGGTCTTTTGGAGCAGCAGCTCCACAGGTAAAAAGACATGCCCCTCATCCTGCGCTTCTCTGAGTAAAAAGAGCAGGGCAGCCCGGATACGGTGGGGAGAGTCGTGAGCCAGTCCCATCTCCAGCGAAATTTTATCCGCCGTCTTAAAGCCGATTCCAAACACATCTTCTGCCAAACGGTAGGGATTTTCACTTACTTTTGCTACGGTGTCGTCTCCATACTTTCGGTAAATCCGAGTTGCGTAGCCTGTGCTCACACCATAACCCTGCAAAAAAATCATAACCCTCATCACTTCTTGGCGTTCCGCCAGGCTTTCACTAATCGTGGCCGCTTTCTTCGCGCCAATTCCGGCTATTTCGCAAAGCCGCTGTGGCTCTTTTTCAATTACGCTTAAAGCATCAAGACCGAAATAGTCTACTATTTTCGCTGCGGTGGAAGGGCCCACACCTTTAAGCAGGCCGGAGGCAAGAAAGTTACGGATACCTTTTTCGCTCTGAGGTCTGATTACTTCGTATTTTTCCACTTTAAACTGGCGGCCAAAATCTTTGTGCTGAAACCATTCCCCTTGCACAATTAAACGCTCGCCCACAGCAAGACGCGGCATATTACCAATAATAGTATTGACAACATCATGCTCGCAGCATAACCGCGCTACCAGAAAAAGTGTTTCCTCGTTATAATATGTAATCCGCTCTAGGGTTCCTTCCAGACAGCCCATATTTTCCCCTCCGCCTAAAGATATTCCACACGAAACAATTATCTCCTGCCCACAAAAGGCAAACATTTGTTCTGTATTTATGTACGGGAGGCGATGCCTCCCGCTGGCTAGGCGAATGACACAAGATCCACCGTGTCACGCGACACGAGGCGCGCTCTGACTTTCGCCGTCAAAACACCGCCGGTGCTGCGGAAGATATTTTTCGCCAAAATCAAATCCATTACTGCCGTCACATCGGCCACTGTCAAGTTAACCCTGGGATTTGCCAGATTGACTGTGAAGAAGGAGGCTTCCTGATTAAGAAATACTAACTGCAACGTGGTTTCCATAGGTTTTCACCTCCAACAATGATTTCTGCCAACCTATTCTACTACAAGCTCTCCGTCATCCAAGCGACGGATCGTGCTGACAGGCAAGTCCTGCAAACCCATGATGCCTTGTATCACATCATACAAATCCATAAATTTTCTAACAAACGTAAAAGAGCCAGGGTGATCTACCTAGATCACCCTGGCTCTTTTACTAACAGTTCAGCAGCTTTTGACATCCTCCCCATGCCTGAAGGCAGGGGATTCCAGGTATCGCTACCCAGTTTTCCTGCTTCGTTGAAGCGTGCCTTCACTTAAGCTTTTAAGCTTTCGTGCCGGTCTTACAGCTTCTCCACAGGCTAGCACTGCGTGTCCCGCAGCTAATATGTTTTTTAATATCTCTTGCAGACTTTCTACGGTAATGACTTGGTTTTCGTCAATTAACCGTGTGCTTACATTATACAGCCTTTGCTATGAGGCGTCAAGATTAAAACCGCGCCTTATATCCCCATAGCTGAAGCAAGGGGTTTTACGGCGCATTTGATAAACCGGCTTCATCTTTGAGCAACTCTGCCTTATCCGTTCTCTCCCACGATAAACCGAGATCTTCCCTGCCAAAATGACCATAGGCGGCAATCTGCCTGTAAATAGGAAGACGCAGCCCCAATGCTTGAATAATGGCGGCAGGACGCAGATCAAAATGTTTATTAACAAGAGCCACGATTTTTTCTTCCGGGATTCTAGCGGTACCGAAGGTTTCCACCATCAGCGAAAGGGGACGTGCTACACCGATAGCGTAAGCCAGCTGAACCTCACACTTGTCCGCCAAACCGGCAGCCACTAAATTCTTAGCCACATAGCGAGCAGCATAGGTCGCAGAACGATCAACTTTTGTCGGATCTTTGCCGGAAAAAGCACCACCTCCATGGCGGGCGTAGCCGCCATAGGTATCCACAATAATTTTCCGACCTGTAAGGCCGGCGTCTCCCTGTGGTCCGCCTACCACAAAGCGGCCGGTGGGATTAACAAAATAGCGGGTTTCGCTACTAAGATACTGAGCAGGGATAATTCCGGTGACCACATTCTCTATCACATCGCTTTTAATCTTTTCCAAATCAACATCCTCATGATGCTGCGCAGAAACTACAACGGCGCTAATCGCTACTGGCTGGCCGTTCTCATACTTTACAGTTACCTGAGTCTTGCCGTCAGGCCGCAGATAAGGAAGGATCCCATTCTTGCGAACTTCCGCCAGCCGTTTTGCCAGCTTGTGAGCCATGGCAATAGGCAGCGGCATCAATTCCGGCGTCTCATTACAGGCAAAGCCAAACATCATCCCCTGGTCGCCAGCCCCGATAGTTTCCATTTCTTCTTCGCTGTATTCCCCTGTCTTAGCTTCAAGGCAGCGGTTTACTCCCATGGCAATATCAGGAGACTGCTCATCAATAGAGATAAGCACTGCGCAGGTGTCACCGTCAAAACCAAACTTAGCTCTGGTATAACCAAGTTCCTTAACGGTGTTACGAACAATTTTAGGAATATCCACATAGCATGATGTGGTTATTTCACCGACTACTAGCACTAACCCGGTAGTTACGGCCGTCTCTGCAGCTACCCTTGCCTGCGGATCCCTTTCTAATATGGCATCCAGGATAGCATCTGAAATCTGATCCGACACTTTATCAGGGTGCCCCTCCGTTACCGATTCCGATGTAAAGAGAAAATCTTTAGCCATCTAATCTCCTCCTTGGGTTAGTTTACACAATTTGCAACAAAAAAACCTCTTTGGATGCAAGAGGTTCTTTTCGCAAACAACCTCTCCTATCTACCAGGATGTTACTCCTGCTGGAATTAGCACCGTTAACGCACTACGTCCGGTTGCCGGGTTTCATCGGGCCAGTCCCTCCACCTCTCTTGATAAGAGTATTCAGTTCGGCAATCACAGCTTAGATAATAATGGATATGGATAGGGTTGTCAAATATTTTTTTCTGGGATATTTTTATCTATTGCATTTTTTTCCACCATGGCAAACATTAATTCACCTGCCACAGCAACTTTTCCGTCTACCGTAGCTGTGCTTTGCCCTTTGCCAATGGAACCGCGGATTTTTGTGATTACCATCTCAAGGATTAGTGTATCCCCGGGAACCACCTGCTTTTTAAAACGCAGATTGTCAATGCCGGTAAAGAGTACCATTTTCCCTTTGCTGCTTTCTAAGCTAAGGATAGCACAAGCACCGACTTGAGCCATCGCCTCCACAATTAAAACTCCCGGCATAACCGGATAACCGGGAAAGTGTCCTTGGAAAAACGGTTCATTAATTGTCACATTCTTTAGTCCTTTGACCCGCTCACCGGGTACCACCTCCAATATCCTGTCTACCAACAAAAACGGATACCGGTGCGGCAGAATCGACTGCACATCCCACTCCTGGTTCATTCTAGTCCCCCCAATTAAAAGTAATCGGTAACGCAGTTCTTTACTGCATTAAGCTCTTTTTCTAATTCCAGCAAACCTTCCTCATCCTCTTCATCCGAAAGTGCCAACTCTAGCCGCGCGGTAAAGTCATTGGTAAGCTCCTGCCACTCCTGCATCATTTCGCGAACCTTCAGACGAAACAGCGCTGATGCTGTTGTTTTTAGCTCTATAACCCCTGGCTGCAACTCCAGCGTCTCCAGATACTGAGGAATATAGGTAGATACTCCGTAGGAAGATTCGATTTCAGCTGAAAATGTTGTCAACACCTCTTCCTCCCCATGAAACAAGATAACCTGTTTAGGCTTTTTCTGAAATTTATTAAGCCAGGATAGCAGTTCGGTCCGATCAGCATGTGCTGAAAAGCCGTCTATTGCTATGACACGGGCTCGCACCATAATTTCCTCACCAAATATCCGTACTTTCTTTGCACCATCGCGAATCCGTCGTCCCAGCGTCCCTTCCGCTTGATAACCTACAAAAAGAACAGTAGATTCCTTCCGCCAGAGATTGTGCCTCAAGTGATGCTTAATCCGCCCGGCTTCTGCCATTCCACTGGCAGAAATAATCATGGCACCGCCGGGCTGGCGGTTAATCCGCTGCGATTCCTCAGCCGTTTGGGTAAAAATAGCCTCCGGAAAACGAAATGGGTCCTGCCCTCTAAGCAGCAACTGCCGCATTCCCAGATCGAAACACTCCGGATGCCGGGAAAAAATTTCCGTAGCAGAAATGGCCAGCGGACTGTCAATATAAATTGGAAGGTTGGGAATTTTATTTGAACTCATCAGTTTACTAAGAAAATAGAGCATTTCCTGTGTCCGTCCCACCGCAAAAGAAGGAACGACAATGTTCCCCTGACGAGAGACAGTCTCATTAATCACGCTCTGTAAAATTTCTAACTTTTGCTCTTCTTTCTCGTGTTCTCGGGTACCATACGTCCCCTCAATAATCAAATAATCGGCTTCCTCAATCACATCAGGATCCCGAATAATTGGTTGCTTATATTTGCCTAAGTCACCTGAAAATACCAGTTTTACCTGAGTGCCGTTTTCAATGATTGCAATTTCTGTTATGGCAGAGCCAAGAATATGACCTGCGTCAAAAAACTTAATAACAATTTCCTCTGATAGGCGAAACGGCTCATAATAGTCGATAGCAGTAAAATATTTTAAAGCTTCTTCCGCATCTTCCACAGTGTAAAGAGGCTCAACCTCAGGCCGGCCTGCTCTTCTATTTTTTTTGTTCAGCCACTCTGCTTCAATAACATGAATATGAGCACTGTCTGGCAACATTATCCTGCTCAAATCTGCAGTGGCCAAAGTGGCGAGCACCTGGCCGCGAAAACCATCTTTCACCAGTCGCGGCAACAGTCCGGAATGGTCAATATGGGCATGGGAAAGAATAATAAAATCAATTTCAGCCGGATTATACGCATATTCACTAGAGTTTCTGGCACGCAGCCGCCGGCCTCCCTGAAACAGACCGCAATCGAGTAATATTTTTTTTCCTGCGGCTTCCAGTAAAATAGATGAGCCGGTCACCGTTCTGGCGCCGCCACAAAATGTCAGCCTCATGCTTTTTTTTCCTCCCTGTAGCTTTGTTTTATAAAGCGTTCCGCATTCCATCTCACCGTATGACGGCTAGTTTTTTACCATTCTTTTTATTTTTGCTAATTCCTGCAAGAGCTGCTGAAATGCTTGGTTTTTCTCTCTGAAACCGAGCTTTTGCTTGGTTTTTGTTTGCTTACGGTCAGCATTCATAATGATAATTTATTTTATAACAGAATAGCAGAAAAGTAATCCTTTGGCATTAACGCTGTCTTCAAACAAAAACTCAGATTTGTTCCAGGATGAATGGCGCCTCAAGTGCACACACTATAGTCAGTAAAGAAAAAAAAGGTAGTGAAAACGGCGTGGAAAAAGACAAAAAGAATAAGAAAGAAATGAAAAACAAAAACAGTAAGCTTGAGCAAAACTGTAACATCAGCAAGGTTACAGACAATGTGGAATTCGCTAATGAACCTTTTAACGATGCCAATAAGAAGAAGTCTAATCGGGATGAAAATAACAAAAATTAACGGTTGCTAAGCCAAAAGCGGAACGTCGGACGTTCCGCTTTTGGCATTGCATAGGAAATTATATCCTACAGGGAAGCTACGATCCTATGCAAGGGGGATGTTTTGGGGGATTCCCCCTTATTCTTGCGGGGTGGTCAGGGTC
>QLUI01000320.1 GCA_018725345.1 Bacillota bacterium
ATGGTTCCCACTGCTAAGCCCATAGCGGACTTTCACCGCCAAGCTATCGCCCATGCCGGGCGCACCACAGTATAACTGATCCCAGACTCGCTCCGCCAGCCACGCTCCGCTCACAGCCACCTGAAGATTTTCGCGGATGAAACGAGTCTGTTTTTCTAGCTGCCCGATTTTATCCGCATCCGGAATCGCTGCAAGAATTGGCTCAAAGAACGCCCCACCCATCATTTCAATCTGTCCGCGGGAGACCAACTGTCGCAAACGCACCATAAACTCCGGCCGGTTTAACTGCAGCCAGCCAAAAAGAATCCCCGAGTAATGCAGGACTACTTTCAGACGGGGGAAGCGTTCCAGCTCACTGATAAACGGTTCATACGCCAAGAGGTATGTCCGCTCAAACACTTCGGGAAAATTGCCCTCCGGCTGATGATTATGCAAGATCAAAATAAGCTTAATTCCTTTCGTTTGCTTTTTATCCATTCATTTTCCTCCAGAAGCGCTTATTTGGTAATATTTTTTCAAGACACTTATTTTAGAAGACCAGCCGGACAGCTTGAACTTGCGCTTAGCTTACCCGCCGCACGTCCTTTTTTATGCAAAAAACCCAGAAGAAAACAAACAGGTATTATAATCGGCAGAGATAATGGCTATACTATAGTTTGTTACCCAGACATCCAGACAAGGAGGATATTATGTACGAAGTGGACCGCCATGAATTGAATGCCGGCTGGGAACTGTCCGGCGCTTATGGGATCGACCGATTAGTTTTACTACCAAAAAACCCACATTGGCTGTTTGCCTACTGGGAAGTTACCGCAAAACTTGAAAACAAATTTCGAAGGAAACATGGAGCTAACTGGGACAAGGCGCTCCTGGTACTGCGAATCCATGACATGGAAACGGGCGAACACAAGGAATTTACGCCAAACTGCCACTCGGACAATATCTACTTGCAGGTTGATGATGCCGACCGCGCTTATTATGTGGAAATGGGCCGCATTCTGCCAGACGGCAGCTTTATCTCCATGCTCATCTCCAACATAATCCGCACACCGAGAAATAGCATCTCTGCCGTCATCGATCCCAGTTGGAGAATGCTTAACTTCTGGCGGCAGCAGCCGCATTCTTTTGTTGGCGGCAGTTCATCTTTTGAGTTTCAAGCCAGCCTTGCTGCAACAGAATTATTCACTCAAGGAACTAAGGAGGATCAATAAATTGTCACAAGGTTATCTAGCCATTGTTCTCCACGCTCACCTGCCTTACGTAAGACATCCTGAGCATAGCTTCTCCCTTGAGGAAAAATGGTATTTTGAAGCGCTCACAGAATCCTATCTGCCTCTTTTTGCCGCATTTGAGCGACTTTTGGCAGACGGAATTGATTTCCGGATCACCTTTTCTGTCTCGCCCACCTTGGCGGGGATGTGGCAAGATGATTACTTGCGGCAAAAATATAAAGGCTATCTGGAAAAACTGCTAACCCTGGCAGACAGGGAAGTGGAACGTACCGCAAACGATCCGGTTTTTGCTCCTTTGGCTAAGCTGTACAAGCAACGTTTTCAGGAGGCGTACCGGCGCTTTTTTCACCATTATGATGGTGATCTGGTTGCTGCCCTGCGTCGGCTGGCAGACAGCGGTAAGCTGGAATTGATAACCTGTGCCGGCACACACGGATATTTGCCGCTTCTGCATACACAACCGGAAACAGTTTATGCTCAGGTAACTGCTGCTATGGAACAGCACGCGCGCCTCTTCGGCCAGCCGCCAAAGGGCATCTGGCTACCTGAATGTGCGTATGATTACGGCATAGAGCAAATCTTGCGGGAAGCTGGGATTTCCTACTTCTTCCTCGATGCCCATGGCATCGGCTATGCTAAACCACGACCTGCATTCGGCACATATAGCCCGCTGATTACCCCGTCAGGCGTGGCGGTTTTCGGTCGCGACGAAGAATCCGGCAAGCAGGTTTGGAGCAAAACAGAGGGATATCCCGGAGACTTTGACTATCGTGACTTTTACCGAGATATCGGCTTTGACCTGCCGCTTGACTATATCAGGCCTTTCATCCACCCTGACGAAATCAGGCTGCATACCGGCTTTAAATATTACCGCATTACCGGCAAGTCGGATGACAAAGAGCCATATTGCCCAAAGAAAGCTGCACAAAAACTAGAGGAACACGCCGGCAACTTTATGTTTAACCGTGAACGCCAAATTGAACACCTAGCAGGAGTCATGGGTCGCCCGCCTATCGTGGTCGCTCCATATGACGCTGAATTATTCGGCCACTGGTGGTATGAAGGTCCTGAATGGTTGGAAGCTCTCTTCAGGAAAGTTTATTACGAACAAACTGTGTTTAGTCCCATCACCCCCAGTGAATACCTCTCGCTAAACATGCCTTTGCAAGAGGCTGAACCTTCCGCATCCAGTTGGGGCGATAAAGGCTACCATGATGTATGGCTTAACCAAGCAAATGACTGGACTTACCGACACCTGCACATGGCGGCAAAACGAATGATTAAAGCGGCGGCAGACTTTCCCGCCGCCACCGGAATACAAAAAGAAGCATTAAATCAGCTGGGACGCGAACTGCTCTTGGCGCAAGCTAGCGATTGGCCT
>QLUI01000321.1 GCA_018725345.1 Bacillota bacterium
GTCCAAATCTCACTAGCAATCATTATACTTAAATCGTTGCTTTGTTGCAAGCGTACAGAAAAGAGCTCAGAGCTGACGCATGAAAAATGCTCACACCCTGTTATCTTACGACACTTTCACAGGAAAATATTGCGAAAATATATTTCGTTTCAGACCCTACAAGCCTTGCTATGTCTGCACTTTAAAAGTCATGCGTCAGCTCTGAAAAGAGCTACACACTCCAGCGATCATCTTAGAAAAACGCATATTTTCATCCAACAAGAATAGGGAGAAATCCCCCAAAACATCCCCCTTGCATAGGATCGTAGCTTCCCTGTAGGATATAATTTCCTGTGCAACAAGAAAAACGCTTCGCGCTTTTTAACAGAAGCCGCGTTTTTCTTGTTCTTTAGGGGCCGGCGCCCCTTCGACGGGTCGCTTGACCCTGACCACCCCGCAAGAATAAGGGGGAATCCCCCTTAAAAACCCCCTTGCATAGGATCGTAGCTTCCCTGAAAGATATAATTTCCTATGCAAAAATAAAAACCGCGCATCGCACGGTTTTGGAAACTAAAGGTACCCAAGCCCCGTTAAGACATCTGCTATTTCCTTGTGCTGATTTTCCGTCAAACCCACTAAGGGTAGGCGCACAGGACCTAAATTGTGTCCCAGTATATTCATGGCGCCTTTCAAAGGCGTGGGACTGGTAGTAATAAACATGGCCCTAAAAAGAGGCAACAACTTTAAGTGGATCTTCGCAGCAGCCTCCGTATTTCCGTTTTTAAAGGCGGTGATCATCTGTTTAATTTCCAGGCCGGCAATATGAGAAGCTACGGAAACTACACCGATGCCACCCACAGCCAGTACCGGCAATGTCATGCTATCGTCACCGCTATAAACTGCAAAATTATCCGGGGCACCGGCTTTAATTCTGGCAATCTGCTCAAGGTCACCGCTGGCTTCTTTAACTGCCAAAATATTGGAGATTTGAGCGAGCCGCATCGTGGTTTCCGCCGTCATATTAACTGCAGTGCGGCTCGGCACGTTATAAACCATTACCGGCAAAGCTGTTTGTGCTGCAATAGCAGAAAAGTGACGGAACAATCCTTCTTGAGGCGGTTTATTATAATACGGCACCACTAGCATAATTCCGTCCACACCACAATTTTCTGCAATTCTAGTCAGGCGGATTGACTGGATGGTATTATTAGAGCCGGTACCGGCCAATACCTTTGCCTTCCCCTTGACTGCAGCTACTATGACAGAAAAAAGTTCTTTTTTTTCCTCCTCCGCAAGGGTTGGAGATTCTCCGGTAGTACCGCACGCTACAATGCCGTCTGTGCCATTATTCACCAGAAAAGCAGCTAATTCTGCAGCTTTTTCATAATTAATTTCCCCGTTTTCAAGAAAAGGGGTTGCCATTGCTGTTATCATTTCACCAAATGGTGCAATCAAAATCACATCACCTCCAGTTTGCTCCTTAAGCCTAAAAACATTATATCAAAAGAAAACCGTATTTTCAAACAAAGTTTGGCTTTTCTGCCATTTCTGCTAATTATCTACCTACTAACGCCTATACTCAAATTCTTCTTGAGAGATATTTATCAAGATGGGCTGGAGCTGTCGCCCTTCAAGGCCTTCCAACAATTTGGGTAACAAAAGCTCCGTCTTTGCTATTAGCGAATTTGGTTTGCAAAACGGGCTATCCTGTCCAAACGGAACAAGATAAATATATTTTGTACATAATAAAATGCCAATATTTTTAGCATTTAGACCCAGGCCGTCATTTGTGGAAATCGACAGTATTACAGGCTTTTGATTTCGCAATTGTGCTTTGGCTCCCATCAAAACCATTATCTGTAATTCCGTTTACCAACTTAGCCAGTGTGTTACCGGTGCACGGCGCTATAATATAACCATCCAACATCATCTTTGGCCCCAAAGGCTCGGCTGCCAAAATGCTCGTAATAATCTTTTGCCCTGTTTTTTTTTGACTAACAGTGTCTTCCACTCCGTAGCCTCACCAAAACGGCTGTTTGTCTGATCTACCGAAGATGAAATTATCGGATAAACTTCTGCTCCTTCCTCCAGCAACTTTTCCAGTTCCGGAAAAACTTTTTCCAGTGTGCAGTGAGAACCAGTCAGTGCAAAGCCAATTTTTTTCCCCTTTAATCTCATGCCTTCTCTCACTCCTTTCTCCTTGATTCTAATAAAATATTCTGATATATCTTTGCCAAAATTTTACCTGCAGTAAAAGGAGCTACTTTGCCGGGCAACCCCGGCAGGAGAAAACTTTTCAGCCCCAATTGTTGAGCAGCAGAGAAATCACTCCCACCCGGTGACGAGGCAATATCTATGAGCACGGCTGTCTTTTTTGCGTTAACTAGCACATCTGCCGTCAAAATTTGGGCGGGGACAGTATTAAGTGAACTCGTTTCAGCTTTGCTGAAACGAGTTCACTTTCGACTTATCAGTATTTTCGGTAGACAACGGAATCACCTCTCATGCACAAAATTAAGACTATGCCGGTATTAAATCAATTTTGCAATAATTTGGCGAGCATTGCGAAAGATTGCTATGAATATTCATTTATGGAATATGCAGCTGCCCCGACGGGGCAGAAAAATACTGC
>QLUI01000322.1 GCA_018725345.1 Bacillota bacterium
GCGTTGATGAATTCGGAAGACGCCAAAGTCTCTCTGCAACTCGGAGATCTGGACACAAGCGTCCGGTTCGTCGATATCCACTTTCGGGACATAAAAACGATCATTGAGGCTCAGGAATGAAGACGCGTGTTGTCCATGCAGAAGAGCGTTCACTTCCATGTTCCCGGCCAGTTCTGCCATGTCCGAAACCCGGCTGTGGGCTGACGATGTGATCGGCGCTCATGTATTCTTCAGCTAAGGAGGATAATCATGGCCTATGCCCTGAAACACATCTCGATTCGGGTACCGTGGCACGACACGGGGTGGAACGGAAAAGTCTGCGCTCATCCTCACCTGAATGGATCGTGTCTCAAACTCAATCGAATTGGGCAAGAAAGGAACGACGACGCTGAAGAAGCGGTTGCTGGTCAGTCATTGGCAGATTTGCCTCAAGAGAAGTGGCCCTGCTGTGTGGCGGAACGAGTCGCATTCATGGCTCCGTTCAACTACACACGTATCGCCAACCACCCTTACAAACGCACGTCCGAGGAGAGTCACGGGCATTTCGCGCCGACACCATTGCGACATCCCGCCTATTCTGCTCCCACATTACCGTTTGCATGGATGCTCCGTGAAGCCATGAAAGAACTTGGTGAGGAGTATGGTCTGGATGTGCAGGCGGAGCGCGAGCCTGATCTGCCCTTCCGCACCCAGTGGATTCAGGATCGGGACAACCAGAAGGCGCTGCTGGACTGTTTCTACGACCATCTCAAGCCAGAGCAATCGCTGTGCTTTTTCTATGCCAAGAAGGTGCCGTTCGTGGAGGATGCAGGGGCAAGACGCATCCTGATCGGTATTGGTCGGGTGCTTCATGTATCGCCATGTCTAGAGTACGAGTACACTACCAAGAATCTTAAAGGAAAACTCAGATCTGTGCTGTGGGAGCGAATGGTGCAGCATTCTATTCGCCCGGACTTTAAGGATGGTTTTCTCCTGCCTTACCACGCGGCCATAGAAAAAGCGGCTGATGATCCGGATTTCGATCCTGCATCCATCGCCGCTTTTTCACCGGATGATCGGCTTCTTGAGTTCTCGCACGCCTCTCAACTCGTGACCCATGACGCCGCCATTGCGAGTCTTTTGTCGTGCGCGGAATCCCTCCGGAAAGCACGGGGAGTTTTGTCAGGTCCATGGGATCGATGCCTGATCTGGATTGATCACCGAGTCAGTGAGCTGTGGAAAGCCCGGGGGCCGTGTCCTGGTCTTGGGGCCGCGCTTTGTGCATTCGGCATCGATCTTGGCACATTTGTAGCCCGGTCGGTATTGGAGAAGGTCGGAGAAAACGCTGACCCATGGCCCCTGGTTGATCAGGTTCTCCGTGAGCCAAAGAAAAACCTCCCGAGCGATCTTGCACGAGGAATCGGGACTACCATTCAGGCTAAATGGGACCGCCTTCCAGCGGAGCGTCGAACCCTTCTTAAGCTGATAAGTAGGTTCGAGCTTAGCCGCGATCAGGCAACTGCAATCTACGTTCAAGAAGAACGGAAAGCGGCGAATATCGATTGCTCGGACCAGGCTATTCTTGCCAATCCCTACTTGCTTTATGAAACGACCCGATTAACCGCTAATCCGATAAGCGTATGGACTGTAGACCGTGGCGTTTTTCCTGATGACGCGATTCGAAAGGAACACCCGCTTCCTGAGCCAACAGCATTGGACGCCGGAACCGATGCCCGTCGTGTCCGCTCTCTCACGGTCAAGGTACTGGAGGATTCAACCAATTCGGGCAATACGCTGATGCCTCAAGATCAAGTCGTGCTTGCCATTCGAAATCTCGATATCAAGCCAGGATGCGACGTAGACGGAGATCTGATTGAGGTCGCTAAAGATGTGTTTGAAGATGCCATCATCGAAACGCCTCTGGCAGACGGGAATCCGGCGCTTCAGCTTGGTCGCCTAGCAGAAATGGGAGAGATTATTCGCAGGGCGATTGAAAAGCGAGTCAAGGGAAAACGTTTGACAGTTGATGCAAACTGGCGGGCACTCCTTGATAAACATCTCGATCTCCATGGAACCGGCAGTTTTGACGAACTGGAGGAAAAGGCACGCGAAGAGAAGACGGCCGCTCTCAAGGAGCTTGCCGAGTCCCGCTTAAGTGTTCTTATTGGGCCCGCTGGGACGGGCAAGACCACCCTATTGTCAGTTCTATGTTCCCAACCGCAAATTGCGCAAGGTGGCATTTTGCTCCTCGCTCCGACCGGCAAGGCACGAGTCCGAATGGAACAATCGACCAGCGACTTGAATTTGAGGGGTTTCACTGTGGCGCAGTTCCTCGGTCCGCATCGCTACGATGCCTCGACTGGGCGTTACAAACTCTCTGACAAAGCCGCCGAGGCCGGAGCGCGGACGGTCATTATCGACGAAGCATCCATGCTGACGGAGGAGATGTTGGCGGCACTGATCCAAGCTCTCAAGGGCGTGCTTCGCTTGATCCTAATCGGTGATCCCCGACAGTTGCCGCCAATCGGGGCAGGCCGTCCTTTCGTCGATGTTGTCAAGCACCTCTCGCCCGAGGGCGTAACCGAGAAGTTTCCCAGGGTGGGATCAGGATACGCTGAACTCAC
>QLUI01000323.1 GCA_018725345.1 Bacillota bacterium
CCCGTTATTTTTATCAAGACGGAACGGAGCTGGATTTGCGCTTTAACAATACTTGGATTCAAATTATAAGCTAAACAGAGCAACTATTAGAGGTCGGAAGTCAGACGTCGGGCAGCAAGCTGGGATTTGAGGGAATAGTCAATGTCAAGCAGAACCATCTTTAAGTGGACGGGAATTGTGGCAGGGCTGCTGGCTTTTTCCAGATTGCTGGGTTTTTTGCGGGAAGCTGCTATTGCTTACCGCTTCGGTGCTTCGACGGAAACTGATGCTTACATGGCGGCAGTTGTATTGCCGCAGCTTTTGTTCTTATCTTTTAATGATTCGATTAAAACGGCTTTTATTCCGGTGTACGGGGAGTGCCATCGGGAGCGGGCAGGCCAGTCTCTGGCGCTGACTTCATTCGTAATCTTAACAGTTATGCTTACGTTCCTTAGTGTGGCACTGGTAATTTCGGCTCCCTGGGTTGTGCGGCTGGTGGCGCCGGGTTTTAGCGGCGAAAAATATGAGAGCACCGTAGTGATGGCAAGAATCCTGCTGCCCGGTCTTTTATTTATGGGCTTGTCCGGAATTTCCAGCGGCATATTGCATACTAAGAGAAACTTTATAGTTCCGGCTGTTCCGGCATACGCCAGCAATCTGATTATTATTGGTACAGCTCTTTTTTTAGGGATGCGCTACGGCATTATCGGCTTGGCCTGGGGAACTGCGGTGGGATTTGCCAGCCAGTTCCTTACCCAGTTACCGGCGGTGGCGAGACATGGTGTTTTTCAAGGGAAGTTTGATTTGCGGCATCCGGGGCTGAGAAAAATGGCGCTGGTGCTTCCGCCGATTTTGCTAGGCGGAGCAGCTATCGAAATAAAAACATTGGTGGATCGAATGTTCGCATCCCTCTTGCCTGATGGAAGCCTGACGGCACTTAGTTTTGCCAGTCGGATTTATCTGTTGCCTAACGGGATAGTTGTTCTGGCGCTTTTGACGGTGATTTATCCCATGTTAGTGCAACTAAATGTGGAGCGTAAAATGACTGAGTTTAAGGATATTTTGCGCCAGGGCACGGGCCTGATTATTTTGCTGATACTGCCCATAATGGTGGGGCTGCTGCTTTTGCGCGAGCCTGTGGTACGCTTAATCTTTGAGCGAGGCGAATTTGAGATGCTGGCCACTGCTAAGACGGCGAGTGCTCTGGCTTTTTACAGTATAGGGTTGTTGCCACTCGGGATTATGCTTCTGATAAAAAGAGCTTTTTTCGCTTTGAAAGACACGCGCACCCCTATGCTTACCATGGTTTTTACCGGGTTGCTCAACATTTTATTTAACTGGTTGTTAATTAAACCGTTGGGATTGGGCGGGATTGCTCTAGGCACTTCCTTAGCCGTTTACGCGGGGGCCGCAGGGCTGTTGGTCTTGCTTCGCTTGAAGATCGGAGGTTTTGCCGGCCGCCAACTATGGTTCACTTTGCAAAAGAGCAGCTTGGCTGCTCTTTTGCTGGGTATTGTGGTATTGCTTGGCAGTAATTTCCTGACTGGCGGCAGTTCCTTCCGGCAGGCGTTGGAGCTGGTTATCCTGATTTCTCTAGGCGCAGCCGTCTATCTGCTGGCAGCTTATCTGCTGCGGATTGAGGAGTTGGCTGTCTTGATCAGAATTATACGACGAAAAATCAAGAACTAGTTTTTAGACTGCCGAGTCTGGTAGTCGTTTTTTTTTTCTGGAGGCTATACATAAACTGTCTTTCTTTAGTAAGGATAGCAGATAGTATAACTTGATTTTGGTTTGTGGAGATGGTCTATGTCTTTCGCCGACGCTGACGAGTCCGAGGTCAAAACTCCGACAGCTAGTAAGTATCAGATAATAGCATTGCGGAAGAAAAGTCAGCTTTTAATTGCGGCCAGCATGGCGCCTACGGTCATGCCGGCTAGAATGGCATAGTCTTCCGTATGAAGATAACTATGAGCGCAGTCATCAAAGAGAACGGTGGCATTTGGCGGGAATTCTTCGTTTCCTTGCCAGAGAATATATAAAAGGGGCACACGGGGAAGCGCAGGGATGATATAAGAGATATCGCCGTGCTTCGCCTTTTCCCCTCCCAGTTTTTCTGCGGCTAAAACAAAATCATCCGGGGAGCCGCCGAATTTTTTTACAAACGGAATTACGGCTCGCTTTTTGAATGGTTCTAGGTAAAGGCTGCCACCCGGAAGGTCTTTATAGGAAATCCAGTTTTGCGAGAGGGTAGTTCCGGTCGAGTGGCTCAAATAGTGCAAAAGCAGGATAGAGGTTATTAGCGGCGCTTCCGACTGCCCGCAGTTAGCTGTAACATGCCCTTTGGGGTAACTGACACCGTATTTTTGCCCCAAACAAGACACAGTAAAGCGCTGTTTATTCAAATCGTAAAGACAGCCACTGTTGGTCGCCATTTCCAGAGCCGGTTTTTTTGCAAAAATACTGCGCGCCACACTGATGGTTTTATCCAAATTATAGGGGTTCTTATTCATTATTTCGCCTCCCTAGTATTTATCGTTTTGATTATATCATGGGGGAGACTGGCGGTCAAAAAAACTTCTTCCTTTTAAAAATCGAGCAAATTGATTAGTGAACTCGTTTAAGC
>QLUI01000324.1 GCA_018725345.1 Bacillota bacterium
GCAGCAGGGGATTTTGGAGAAGCCATAAGCCTTGCCAGGCAGACAGAGACTAAGGTAGAAGGGATTAGAAGGGCAGCGACACTAGATCAGATCGACCAGGCAAAGGAGGCAATCGCAACAGGCAGAGCAGCAGGGCTCGATATGGCTGAGGCTGAGGATCTCCTTCGGCAGGCTGAGGGGGCATTTCAGGCAGGGGATCATCGAAGAGCCAGGGGCCTTGCCGAACAGGCAAAGGTTACCGCACAAGAAGTTAAAGGAGAAGCTCAGGCAGCGCTTGATGCGATCGACGAGGCAAGGGATGCAATCGAAGAGGGGATAGCCAAGCGACTCGATATGAGCGGGGCGGAGGGTCTTCTTGGGCAGGCTGAGGAGACACTTGCAGCAGGGGATTCTGGAGGAGCCATAAGCCTTGCCCGGGAGGCAAAGACAAAAGCAGAAGAAATTACCAGAGAACTGAGATTGGCAAAAAGCTCTATCCAAGAAGCAAGGCAGGTGATCTCTGAGGAAAGGGCAAAAGGTTTCGACATTGTTGAGGCCGAAAGCTCCCTTTCTCAGGCTGAGAGCGCATTTGATGATAGAGAGTATGAAACAGCGGTAAAGCTGGCCGCAACCGCAAAATCGCTTGCCTTAGATGTGGATGGGGACGGCGTGCTCAACTATGAAGACTTTGCACCGACGATCAACAACAATCACATCTACATGGGGGGATTTTTTCTTGTCCTGGGCCTTATCGCTGCATCAGCAGGCGTTTCCTTTCGCCGGCGACGGAAGAAGGCTGAAAAGGAGGAGATTGAAAGGAAAAAGAGTGAGATTCTTGCTATGATAGATGAGGTTGTAAATGAGGGCAGTGAGAAGGCGAAACGCAAAAAACCCGGGAAAGGGGTGTAAAGATGGCTGAGAAAGAAAATGGATTTGCAGGGGGAGCGGGTTTGTGCCCGTTCTCATGGATCGAGGTATCAAAGCCAGCCGGATGCTTAGGGACTGTTAAGGAATAACTGTCGCATTTTCCGGCAATTACAGATATGCAACAAGGGCATATGTTGCTACACTTATTTCATGACGAGCACTTAGCATCCTTGTTCGGCCAGAAGGAGAAAATAGTGTCTGAACCACAACCTTGCATGACTTCCAGTTGTCAGTTGTGGGACTCATCGCAAAAGAATTGTGGGCTGATCACAAAGAAATCATGACAGTTCCGAGGAAATTGCCGTCCAATTATGATTGAGGCTCCTGTGGCTAATATCTTAGTATACCCTGAATCCGTGAAGCCAGTCCACACTTCCCTTTCATTTCGTATCTGAGACCTGCTATACTTGAATGTGTGGAAGCCATTGAAGACTTTCACCCTGGAGGTGAAAATGCGTTTTGAGATAGTGCAGGGGGACGAACAACTTTCCAGTCATTCGGGCCTGGCCCTGGTAGGTGCTATACTGGGCAGGACCAATATTCGGGAGCGATTAGATGCGGTGGTGCTGTCGGAACATCCATTTCCGGAGATCAGCCACGGTGAGGTGGCTACAGCCATGACTAGGCTCATCCCTGCCTTCGCAGGGACAAGTCTGTGTAGGCAAGCCCGACTTCGATGCCATTGAGCCCTTCCGTAATGACCCCTTCTTCGCTCAGTCTCTGGGCCTGGATTCGGTGCCATCCAGCCCGACTCTCAGGCAGCGACTGGACAGCGTCAGGGGCGTTTTCAACGACATCATTCTGGAGGAGTCTGCTGGGGTAGTAGGACGGCTTGCCCCGGTGATCACCCCCTGCCACGGTAACCTTGTCCTCGCGAAGGCGGGGATTGGTGGCGGTAGACATCGACGTCAGCCCGTTCGATAATTCTAAGACGAAGAAGGAAGGGGTAAGCTGGACTTACAAGAAAGTCGATGGCTATGCCCCCATCTCTTACCCCGTCCGGAGGCCGAAGGCCTTCGTCTTCTGGCTATGTGGGGCAAGAGGGGTATCTGGCGAACCTGGAATTGCGTCCAGGGAGTGACCATAGCCAGAAAGGGACAGAGGCTTTTCTGAGGCGGACGCTGCGGTATGCCTGTGTGATGAGCGAGGCGACTCCCCGCCTTCGCGAGGACAAGCTTTCTGGTGCGCATGGACTCAGGCAACGACAGTCTGGGCAACATCAAGGTATGCCGAGAGGAGAAAGCCCACTATATCATCAAGCGCAACCTGCGTCGGGAGACGCCAGAGGAGTGGCTGGAGATAGCCAGGGAGTGTGGTAAGATGGAGGAGCCACGGCCGGGCAAGCAGGTGTGGCGGGGCGAGCGCTATATCAAGAGGGGAGGTATTGCTGAACCGCTAAGAATAGCATTCTGTGTGACGGTACGAACGATGGAGGAGAATGGACAAGCATTATTGATGCCCAGGCTGGAGGTAGAGACCTATTGGACCTCGCTTTCTGATGACCCAGGGACGGTGGTGAAGCTATACCAGGCACATGGAACCAGCGAGCAATTCCACAGCGAGTTGAAGACAGATCTGGACCTGGAACGATTGCCATCGGGGAAGTTCCAGACCAACGAGCTGGTGCTGCTTTTGGGGATGGTGGCCTACAACCTGTTGAGGT
>QLUI01000325.1 GCA_018725345.1 Bacillota bacterium
GTAATGTCTCTTGCTTCCTGCATAGTTACTTCAGTTTCAGCATTATAGTTGGGTTGCTTCATCTCAAATGGTAGGCCGCCAACCATCAGAGACTGACTTAGAAAAATGTTTACTGCATCTGTCAAGGTAATGCCAAACCTGGCAAAAAGCTTTTCTGCTCCCGCCTTAGTTTCCGGGTCAATTCGAATATTGATGTTAGCCGTCTTTGCCATAAGTTTACCTCCTTACAAGCCTATTATAGTCTAATGTAAGCACAATGTTAACATAATGTAAAATAACATGACAGGAAATTACACTTGCGGGCGTCGAAAAAAATTGCTATAATAACAGTGAAGCGGAAATAATGTTGATATAACCCTGCTGTGTTTGTGAACCGCCGTATACAGTTTTGAGCTAACACTTTGAACTCGGGAGCTTGGTCTCTGCCTGCAGCGCATACGCCTCCTTTTGCAGAGGACATGTAAAGCAGACAGGAGGGCACCCACCTATGGAGAGAGCAGTTCAAAACTAACGGTACCTCACGGCATTGTGGGGTTTTTTTATTGTATTAAACTTAGCAAAAGGTTATAATTTTATAGAAAAGGCGTAAGGGGTGAGAAGATGGACTCAGACCGTCAAAATGTGATTAACCGTCTTAGTCGCATTGAGGGGCAGGTCAAAGGAATCCGCAAGATGATTGAAGAAGAACAGTCCTGCGCGGATGTTCTGGTGCAGATTGCGGCAGTGAAGGCAGCCGTCAGCAGTGTTGGCTCTTTAGTGTTTCAAACTCATTTTCGTCATTGTCTTGAGCGAGCGATTGCGGAACGGGACGCTGATTTTATTGAAGAAGCCATGAAGATGCTGAGCAAGTATATTGTTTAAGCAAAGAGAATGAGGTGAGCAGCATGTCAATGCAGAAATCGCTGCAAAAAATCCTAAAAATGATCAAAGAGCGGGACACTAATCTGCAGGAATTTTTTCAAAATTTGCACCCCAGTGATTTTGCCGAAATTGTAGAAGATTTATCAGACGAGCAAAAGGCTGATCTGTTTGAACTTTTAAGTGATGAAGAAGCGGCGATGGTCATTCAGGAGATGGAAGATATTGAGCAGGTAGACCTCTTCCAGTTACTCTCCCGCAAGCGGGCGTCCGCCATTTTAAAAGAGATGTCGACCGATGATGCTGCCGACCTGTTGGCTGAACTTCCTGAAGATGAGGCTAAAGAACTACTTACTTTGATTGATGAAGATGCGGAAGATATCCGTGGTCTGTTGAAATACCGGAAAGATAGTGCCGGCGGGATTATGGCTACCGAATTTATTTCTTTTCCGGAAAATATGACGGTGGAAGAAACGATTCGTCGCTTACGGGAAATTGCGCCGGAGGCGGAAACTGTCTATTACGTTTATGTTGTGGATGAAGAAGCACGCTTGATCGGTGTGCTGTCATTGCGCGAGTTGATTGTCTCCCCGGACGGCACCCGTCTGTCAGAGATTATGAGAAAAAATGTGGTTCATGTGGCCGTGGATCTGGATCAGGAAGAAGTGGCACGGCTCGTTTCAAAATATGATTTGTTGGCTGTGCCGGTAGTTGATGATGATCAGCGTTTATTAGGGATTGTAACTGTGGATGATATTCTGGACGTTTTGGAGGAAGAAGTTACCGAGGATATCTACCGGCGTGTCGGCGTTGCGGAACTGGAAAGCGTTGATCTGGTGGGTGCCTCTGTCTCCAGTTTACTAAGGCGCAGACTTCCTTGGCTGCTGATCACTCTTGTCGGCGGATTAATTGTGGGCAGTGTGATTCAAGCATATGAAGAAGCCTTGATGGCAGTGGCTGCTTTGGTCTTTTTTATTCCTGTAATTATGGATATGGGTGGAAATGTGGCTACGCAATCGTCCACCGTGTTTGTCCGCGGTGTGGCAACAGGAGAAATTGAAAGATCTGAAATGTGGGGATATTTCTTTCGAGAAATTAGGGTGGCCTTAATCATGGGTGTAGTCTGCGGCGTCACTGCGTCGCTGGCAGCCGGGATGTGGCAGGCTGACCCTATTCTTGGAGCGGTAGTTGGTATCGCTATGTTTTCTACAGTAACATTTGCAGCTATCATCGGCACGCTGGTACCGCTTATCCTTAGCCGAATGGGCGTTGATCCTGCCTATGCTTCCGGTCCGCTTGTCACAAGCATTAAAGATGCAACCGGTCTGCTCATTTACTTTTCAATTGCTGTGCACTTAATGGCTGATCGTTTTTAGCTATAAGTGAAAGTGCATAAAAATAGTTCAGGTGAAGCAACGTTGCGCCGTATGATTGAAAAATGGCTATAGTGAGGCATTTGTCTTACTAAGGCATGGAAGCCGTTTTCTGGGTTCAACAAAAAAAGAGAGACTAAAGACTCTAAGTACGGGTCGTTTAGTCTCTCTTTTTTATCGGATAGGAAATTATATCATCCTAGCAAAGCTTTCTTTCCTAGACGATGGGGGATGTTTTGGGGGATTCCCCCTTATTCTTGCGGGGTGCAAAAGGACCGTCAGACCAACGCGATGTGGCGCCGTCCCCTAGCGGATAAAAAAGACGCTTCATCTGTCAC
>QLUI01000326.1 GCA_018725345.1 Bacillota bacterium
AACGTTTGATAAATAGTGGACCGGAATTCTCCCTTCAAACCTAACGAGAAAAGCTAAATAAACCGAAAAAGAAATTAATAAAATATCTCCAATTATAAAAGAAATCATCCGGGTTTTCGCTGTCTTTTTAAAAATTTGAGAAAATAGTTTCATTTTAGCTTAGTAATTATTCCTCTTAGATTTTTTACCACGTAATTTATTTCTTTTTCTTTTAAATTATTAAAAAAAGGTAGAGCAATAGTTCTTTGGCTAACACTTTCACAAATTGGAAAATCGCCAGATTTATAACCAAATTTTTTTCTATAAAATGACTGAAGATGAATTGGCTGAAAGTAGGTCCCACATTGAATGCCACTCTGTGCCATCGCTTTAATAATTTTATCTCGATCTCGCTGGGAATATTTTTTTGAAAGTCGGATTACATAAACAAACCAGCTCATTTTAACACCGGGTGAGACATAAGGAATTTCAACCTCAGAAAATTCTCCCAACCTTTCATTATACATTTTAGCCACTCTTTCTCTTTTTTTAAGAATTTCATTGATTCTTTTCAATTGACTGATACCTAAAGCGCAACTTAACTCATCCAAACGATAATTATAACCCAACCGAACGTGTTCTAGCCATTTCCCGCCCTTCGTTTTTCTGCCTTGGTTCACCATGCTTTTGCATAAATCAGCTATTTTCTTGTTGTTAGTTACGACCATTCCGCCTTCTCCTGTTGTGATTTGTTTATTCGGATAAAAAGATAAAATTGCCGTATCTCCAAAACTTCCACATTTTTTACCTTTATACTCCGCTCCCAAGGCTTCAGCCGAATCTTCAATTAAAAAAAGTTTATGTTTTCTCGCAATTTTTGAAAGTTCATCCCAGTCAGCCGGATGCCCAAAAACATCAACAGCTAAAATCGCCTTAGTTTTTTTAGTAATTTTACTTTCAATTTTGTTAGGGTCAATATTTAAAGTTTTTTCATTAATATCAATAAAAACAGGCTTAGCTCCTTCATACAAAATACAATTTGCCGAAGAAATAAAAGAAAAAGGAGTAGTAATTACTTCATCGCCTTCTTTAATGCCAAAAGCCCGAATAATTAAATGCAAAGCACTGGTTCCACTATTTGTAGCTATTGCGTATTTCACTCCTACAAATTTAGCAATTTTTTTTTCAAATTCTTTTAATCTCGGCCCTAAACTTAAATAAGGAGTTTTTAAAACCTCTAAAACTGCTTTTCTTTCTAAATTTGTAATATCTGGTTTAGCCAAAGGAATTTTCATATAATTACACTAATAAATAGTCCTATTCCTATAAATATAACTTGAATAAGATAAGAAATCAAAAGTGTTTTTTTAAGCGAGAAGCCTTTTTGAAAGAGTAATCTATCGTAAAAATGCTTTCTGTCGCCTAAAAAAATTGATTTTTTTTGAAATAACCTTCTTACATTAATAAATACTCCATCAAAAAGCGGTAGTCCGATAATAAAAATTGGTCCTAAGATACTTGAGATATTATAAGGTTTAGAAAAAATCATTGCTAATACTGCTAAAATAAATCCTAAAAAATAAGCACCAGAATCCCCCATAAAAATTTTAGCTGGAGGAAAATTAAAAACTAAAAATCCTAAAACAGCACCCATGAGAATTAAAGAAATTACCAAGGTTAAATTGTTTCCAAAAATAACACTTGAAATAATAAAACCAGTTAAAGAAATAGCCACCAACCCCCCGGCTAATCCGTCTATTCCATCCTGATAATTTACGGCGTTAATAAGGATGAAAATATAGATAAATGTCAGAATTCCTTCAATTATTATCAATGGAAAAAATTGGATTTTAACACCATTGTTTAAAATAATAACTGCCGCAAAAAATGAAAATGAAAGCAAAAATAAAAATTTAAAAATTGATTTAACCCCAAACTTTTTCCATTTATAGTCATCCCAAAAACCGAGTAAAAAAACTAAAAAACCAGCTAAAATTATTCCTCCAATTTTCCAATCTAAAAATTCTTTTAAATAAGAAAAAATTAATACTAAAATTGAAAAAACTAAAAATATAGCTAATCCTCCTAAATAAGTAGTAGGTTTTTTATGAATTTTTAAAGTATCTTTACCTGATTCATCATAAAGACGATACTTAATACCAATTTTTCCTAAAAGAAAAATTAATAAAAGCGAAAAAAGAAACGAAATTATAAAAATTAAAAAATCACTCATTTTTTAACTTTAGATAAAGTTACCAATCCCCAAATTGAACCCAAGCCATATCCTATATGCCGACAGACAAAAACAATTGGTATTAAAAATAGATATCTTAAATCTTTTTCTTTTGTCGTAATCTCAATAGAAAAATAAAAAAGGAAAAGCTGAGTTTGTGGCCCTGGCCAAAAAGAAAAATCACCGTGCCTTATCGCCAGAGTCAAAAACAAGGCAAGATATACCAAAATGATATCTCCTATGAGTAGTGTAAGTTTAAGTAAATTCTTTTTGCTTTCCATAGTCAGAATTTTTTAGAGATCTTTAGTTAAAAATATTTTTTATATCCTTCCTTCTGCCACCAATCAATCATTTCTC
>QLUI01000327.1 GCA_018725345.1 Bacillota bacterium
GGCATTCGCATTCTCCCGCTGGCCGGCAGCCACGTTGCCATCGAGAACCTCATCATCACCGATTACACCAATTTTGGCATCTGGATCGAGGAGGTGAAGGCAGAAGATGTCTTCATCATCCGCAACAATGTGATTCAGGGTGTAGCGGGAAGCTTGATCGGGATAAAGGTTGACGTGGTAGACGCCGAAGGCAGCCTGACTATCGAACAGAATACCATTACTGGTAACGAGACCGCTGGTATTAAGCTGCTGGCCGATGTAGATGCTGCCACTATTCAGCTCAATGACATCACCGGTAACACGGTTGGACTGGAGCTAGCTGCGGGCGGCACTGCTGACGCGGCGAGAAACTGGTGGGGTGACATCAGCGGCCCGAAGCATGAAACAGGAAATCCCAGTGGCATGGGCGACCGGGTGATCGGCCCTGTAATCTTTGAGCCCTGGCTCACCCGGGACTTCCAGACGGTGATTGATGACAACATCGGCTACTTCGGGTATGCCTGGGTAGACCTTGACAAAGGATGGAACATCCTTTCCACGCCGTTTGCCCTTAACCCCGCCGCCGACACCTGGGGCGAGTTCGTGACCCTGGGTGATGGGTTGGCTATACATGCCACTAGCCCGGCCGTTCGGTTTGATGCCAAGATACAGGCGTGGGTAATTGTCACCGGTGATTACATCCTCAGGCCCTGCGATGCCATATATGTGCGGATGGCTGCGGCGGATAAAGCCCCTATTCTGGTGAGTCCAGAGGTCTCGGTACCCTCCAGGCTTCTCCACCCCGGTTGGAACCTGGTAGGCCTGGCCCACGTTGAGCCGATGAAGGCTACTGGAGCCCTGACCTCGGTTTGGCAGGTCCCTGGGGGACTTACCGGTTATACCGTAGTGGTAAGCCCGCCAATCGGTCACCAGCCGTCCTGGATTTACCTTAGAGGAGAGGAGATCGCCGACTGGCAGCCGGGGCAGCCGCTGCCCGATGGCTGGATGGAGAGGACCA
This sequence comes from Bacillota bacterium, assembly GCA_018725345.1. GTDB lineage: Bacteria > Bacillota > Dethiobacteria > Dethiobacterales > Dethiobacteraceae > GPS1B09. The sequence goes on from QLUI01000327.1 coordinate 998, forward strand.
GGGGCTACTGGGTGTTTATGCTCAACGAAGGCACTCTGGCCGGGTTCACCTTCACCCCGCTGCCGCTGTGGTATTGATGAAATAGCATCTGGGGAGCTCCGGCGAAAGCCGGAGTCTCCCCAATATATAGTATGGGGCAAGTAATTACTCAGGTTCGAAGTTCCAAGGTTCACGGTTCAAGGTTTAGAGAAGGATGAAGGATGAAGGATGAACAGTGCAAAGTAGCCAACCGTGCACCCTGAACCGTGAACCTGACAACCTGAGTAGTTATGGTGAACGCTTACTCTAAGGTTGAGGAGGTCGTCAATGTCGCGAATCGTGAAGGAGATTGGAGTAGAAGGTAAAGCTTATCACGGTGGGCTTGGGCGGAGAGACTCGTCGGCTGGATGAGCGCTGTGACCTCACTGCCGCTCTTGATGGCCTGGAGTTCGATATGACTGCTTATATCGTCGAGGAACTCGGTGAGACCGAGCATGGTCCTCTGGATGCGGTGGTGGGAGCGCTAACCATGGAAGAGTGGTATATCAAGCTAGACCCTCGAACAGGCGAGTTGGACCATTCAGGCCTGAGAAAAAGGGAGTTCACCGAATATCAATCGTGGAGGAGACGGCTATAAATTGAATCTTATACCTAATTATCTATAGGGAGGTGCTCAGATGAAAAAAACCGTACTTTTGTTTACCATTCTGGCTGTGTTGGCGAGCCTTTGTCTTACCCCGGCTTATGCTACTGTGCCACCAATACCCCATTCCTTCTTTGGCACAGTGACCATAAATACTCACCCGGCGCCGGTGGGGACGGAAGTGGAGGCCAGGGGTGCAGGGGTCCGTACTGGTATTCCAGGGAACCCTTTGATCACCACCGAGGTGGGTAAATACGGAGGGCCGCTCCCCTTTGATCCCAAGCTGGTGGTGCAGGGCGATATCACTTCCGGCACCGTTATAGAGTTTTTTATTAATGGGTTTAAGGCCGACCAGACCTTTCTCTTCGCTATCGGCGAGACTACAGAACTGAATCTCACGGTGACAATCCCAACGTATATTCTTACCATTCTTATTGATCCCGCCGCCAGCGGCACGGTAAGTCTCAGCCCTCCCCAGCCGGCAGCAGGCTATCTTGCAGGAACAGTGGTCATTCTCACCGCGGCGCCGGCGGCGGGCTTTAGATTCGTCCGCTGGAGTGGTGCTGTTGTCGGGACCGACCCCACTGTTAGCATAACTATGGACCGCGCCAAGAGCGTCACCGCTCATTTTGCGGCGGTCGTAGTTCCACCGCCGGCAAGATATACCCTCACGGTTACCGTTGATCCTGCCGCCAGCGGGACGGTGAGCCTGAGCCCTCCCCAGCCGGCCGCGGGGTATCTTGCGGGGACGGTGGTCACCCTCACTGCCACGCCGGCGGCGGGCTTTAGATTCGTCCGCTGGAGTGGTGATGTTATCGGGACCGACCCCACTGTTAGCATAACTATGGATCGTGCCAAGAGCGTTACCGCTCATTTTGCGGCGGTCGTAGTTCCTCCGCCGGCAAGATATTTCCTCACGGTGATTATTGATCCTCCCGCCAGCGGCACG
>QLUI01000328.1 GCA_018725345.1 Bacillota bacterium
TGGCTCGTGCCGCATCTCCCCTCCGCGCTTGAGAACCTTCTTAGCAGATGCTGACAACTCTTCTACCTTAGGGCTGTTCCCTTCTTTAAATATCATCCTTACCCCCATCAATGAAAGTGTTGATCTAATCGACGCTTCAAGGGTCACAGCAAATAACAACAGTTATGTTATCGGTGCTTCCAGATTCCAGCGCCTCATCTATGAGCTTATCACATACCTCCTCCAGGTTTCCATCTTTGACGATCGCTCGTATCCTCTCATCTGTAACATAATCATGCAGCCCATCAGACGAGAGCAAAAGTATCTTATCATTGATATCAAAGCACCTCCATACCTTCACCTTTAGCCCTTGAACCCCACCCTGATCTTATGGCAGATCACCTCAGCCTTCCTTACCAGCTCCTCCGGGGGCTCCTTATATCCGGCATTGATCCTTGTTTCAAGCTGCCCGCAGAACTCCTCTGCCAGCGGCTTAGCTTCCCCCTCGGCATAGTGCTGCGCCATAACAGAAGCAAACTTATAGGCATTGATCATATCCCCTATTTTCATATTGACCATGAGTAACTCACTACAGAAATCAGCAGACCTCGTGAAATCCTTCTTCTTGAGTGATTCTTTATACTTTATACCCAGATATTGAGCTAAATCCCTTTGCAGTTCCCCCACAGATAGATAACGCTCTGCCTGATCTTTCTTCAGGCATCTGGTGATAATGAACTCAAGGGATTCAGCTTCAGGATTGAGAGAGGATGGCGAGACAGGCTCCTTAGTTATTATCGCCATCCCCATTTCTACCATGCTCTCGCCCTTAAATGGAATCTCACCGGTTACAAGTTGATACAATATAACCCCAAGCTGCCATATATCGGTCCTCTCATCCTTCTCACCCATATTTATCTGCTCGGGAGCAGCATATTCAGGTGTAAACGAAGCTAATCCCTTTTTTGAAGGAGATTTTGCCATCACCTTTGACAAGCCCCAGTCGGATATCTTGGGCATTCCATCCTTGAGCAGGATATTCCCCGGCTTCAGGTCTCGATGGATCACACCTTGAGAATGGGCATACTTTAAGCCTTCGCAGATATTGAAGATCAGCCAGGCGGCTTTCTCCGGCTCCAGGGGTCTTTCCATCTCATCCAGAGAGCTATCGCATAACTCCAATTCAAAGAAGGGAACGGGCATTATATTGTAACGGTGCGCCTTGACTATATTGAGATGGTCAAACCCGGTCCAGTTCTGCATCTCCTTTATAAATGACTCACCGGTTGCCTCATCGAGTGACAGAGGGACTTTTACTGCTACCTTTTTACCGTCTTTATTTTTTGCTTTGAATATCCTTGCAAAGCCGCCTTCACCGATAGGTTCCACCTCGGTATACGATCCGGCAAGCTCTGCGGGGAAATGAGTGGGGGGCTTTTTCGTTTCATCCGGTTCCCTCTCTTTAGCCCTTGTTTCAACATTGAAATCCACGGTTTGTTGCCCAGTATGCCTGTTGCCCTCTTTATCTCGAAACGAGATGCTGAGGGTTACCGGAACCTTCCCCTTTTCGACTGGCTTGATGCGGACGGTCAGCCTCGTTTCCTCGCCACGATCAAGCTTTGGTATGTCCTTGAGGTACTCCACATCCATCCGCCTGGGAAAACTGAGAGCCAGGGCCTCGGCATGGGCGGTACCGATGTTTCTCACCGTAAGATCGAGATCCTCCCAGGTGTTGGGCTCGAAGTCTGTTTTGGAAAAGGAGACTGCTATTTCTGGTTTGCTCTCTTTCTTTAGCGCCACGGCTCTTTCCTTTGCTTGCCGGGCATATCCGATAGCTTCAGTATATCCCCCTCCCTCGAACCTCGTCCTCGCTTCCCTTAGTGGACCTTCTGCCTCAGCAACGTCACAGCCAAAATCCCTGGAACTCTCCAGAGCCGAGGTTGCCGACTCTATTATCTCTCTGGCTTCGGCATGATTAAGTTTCGCCTCCTCCGCAATTCTTTCTGCTTCCTGTGCCAGTTCTGTTGCCCTCTCATATTCGCCATCGCTGAAAGCAGCTCTTGATTTTTCCAGAAGTTGGGCTGCAGTAGTTGGTATTTGAATATCAGCATCTTGCACCAGGGTAGTTGCCTGAATAAGAGACTCATGGGCAAGTCGGTGATTTTCCCTGCTCGCCTTCATCCTTTCCTTTGCCTGACTGGCATGTTTGATAGCCTCAACATAATTCCCTGCATCGAATACTGAGGCCGCTTTCTCAAATAAACCCTCCGCTTCGGCAACCTTACAGCCAGCCTGATTAGCATCGTCCAGCGCAGATTTTGCTGAATTGATCGTCTCTTTTGCAGTGGCAATTTGTTGCTCTCTTAATAATTTCTCCACCGCAATTTCTCTGTTCCTTTTTGCAAAAGCATCCTTCGGGTCTATCTCGATCGCCTTATCATAACATTCTATCGCCTCCTCGTATCTTTCCAAATTAAGAAGAGCAATCCCTTTGTTATACCATGCATCAGCCATACTTCGGGTCTATCTTGAGCGCCTTATCATAACATTCTATCGCCTCCTCGTATCTTTCCAAATT
>QLUI01000329.1 GCA_018725345.1 Bacillota bacterium
GAAAATCGAAATTGCCCATTTCTAATGTTTCCACTGCAATGCACTTAACCGATTTTTATCCGCTAGGGGTTACCACCCCTGCGGCGGACGTCACGGTCCCTCTGCACCCCACAAGAATAAGGGGGAATCCCCCGGAGCGTCCCCCTTGCATAGGATCGTAGCTTCCCTGAAAGAGATACCTATCCTTTTGCAAAAACAAAAACCGGCGAGACATATTGTCTGCGCCGGTTTTAAAATACTTTTAACTTGACGTGCTCATGCCGCTTTAGAGGCGGGAGAGCTTTTTGAAAATTTAGATCTCTTGAAGAAGGCTTTTAAGCTTCTCTGCCAGTTTTGACAAGCCGACAGGCTGGATACGCAGACTTTTGATTACTTTGCGATATTGGTAGAGCGTACCCATAAGAAGTACATCGCTACTCTTTTGCCTGCAGTTGACCACATCGGCATGCACGGCAACCTCACCGCCTTTGGCTAACATCTCCTGTTTAAGGATGTTGGCAGCTGTTGCCGACAAACTAGTCACTTTAATAACACGGAAGATGGCTTTGGGTGCCATAATACTCACACTAACAGGACTCGCGCCCACCCGAGCGATTTCTTCCTTCGCCTTCTCTAATGTTTCAATTGTTAAAATCTGGATATCCATAATCTGCCTCGCCGCTTCTTTTAGAACACACCCTTCACTTTGCCGGTATCTGTATCCACATCGATACGGCGGAATGCCGGGTTAGCAGCAGTACCGGGCATCAGCGTGATAGCACCAGCCACCGGAACCACAAAGCCTGCTCCCTGGTAGGTAAGAATGTCGCGCACGCGTAACTTCCAACCGGTAGGAACACCTTTTAGCATTGGGTTATCAGTCAAGGAAAGGTGTGTTTTCACCATGCAGATACCCAGCTTCTGGATTTCGGGATCTTTTTCCATCCGCACAGCCTTCTCTGTCGCTTCAGGGGTGTACTCAACACCATCCGCCCCGTAAACTTCAGTGGCGATCAGGTTAATCCGCTGGCGGAGCGGAGTCTCCAGATCATAGAGAAACTTGAAGTCGTTAGGCTCGTCGCAAGCTTCGATAACAGTATCGGCAAACTCCAACGCTCCGTCGCCACCATACTGCCAGTGTTTAGAAACGGCAACACGGGCGCCGGCAGCTTCGGACAATCGGCGAACAGCTTTAATCTCATTTTCAGTATCAGTGTAAAAAGCGTTAATGCAAACAACCGGATTGATGCCGGCTTTCTTGACAGTGTTAATATGGTGAATCAAGTTAGCGCAACCTTTTTCAACCCACTCAACATGCTCCTTGCTATAGGCGGGATCAAGCGGCTGGCCGGGCAAGGGCAACGGAGCACCCCCATGAGCTTTTAACGCCCGGATAGTGGCAACAACTACAGCACAATTGGGCACTAAACCGGACATGCGGCACTTCAGATTCCAGAATTTCTCAAAGCCGATGTCGGCAGCAAACCCTGACTCGGTCACCACATAATCACCAAGTTTCAAGGCGATGCGGTCGGCAATAATTGAGGATTGACCAATGGCAATATTAGCAAATGGCCCTGCATGAACAAAGGTAGGCTGCCCTTCTATAGTCTGCAACAAGTTCGGGTTAAGCGCTTCCACCATCCAAGCAGTCATCGCGCCGTCTACGCCCAAATCACCAGTTGTAACCGGCTTACCCTTTTTGTCGTAAGCTACCACGATTTTACCCATCCGCTCACGCATATCCTTTAAGTCTCGCGCAATGGAAAGGATGGCCATCACTTCAGAGGACACAGCAATGGCAAAGCCGGAATTCATCACAAATCCGTCTTTTTTGCCGCCAAGACCGATAATGATATTCCGTAATGCTTGAGCGCAGAAGTCCATAATCCATTTCATTTCCACGTTGCGCGGGTCAATATTCAGTCGCTTCAAACCGCTCCGCTCCAAGAAAGCGTCGCTAGAGTTAAATTCATGCTGAATACGTGCGGTTAAGGCAACCATGGCCAAGTTGTGTGCATTCATAATGGCGTTAATATCGCCGGTGAGGCCCAGTGAAAAAGGTGTCAAGGGAACGCATTGTGACAGGCCGCCGCCGGCTGCAGAACCCTTTACGTTCATGGTGGGTCCGCCGGATGGTTGCCGGATTGTGGCAATAACGTTCTTGCCACGCTTGCCCAGGCCTTGTGTCAGACCCATAACCGAAGTAGATTTACCCTCGCCGAGGGGAGTAGGTGTGATGGCTGTCACATCAATATATTTGCCATCAGGACGGTCTTTTAAGCGATCCAGAACCTTTGCGTAATCAACTTTCGCCACATAATGGCCGTAAGGCAGGAGTTCTTCTTTCTCCAATCCTAGCTCTGCTCCCAGCTGTTGAACAGTCTTCATTCTCGATTCTGCTTCTTCGGCAATTTCCCAATCCGCGTGCTTGGTAGGGTCGAGTACCATTAAATTTTCCCTCCTTACAATGTTTTCTAAACATAATGAACCAATATTTCTTATTCTACAAAATAAGAAATATTCCTGCCTAGTCTTGGTAATAACAGAAATTTTTATACTTTTTTTT
>QLUI01000033.1 GCA_018725345.1 Bacillota bacterium
CCTAGTTGGCAGCGAGTTATTTTTATCTTCTCTTCATCACAGATCTGACCGATCTGCCAAAGCTTAATGCCGTGATCCTCTGCCAGCTGGTATGCTTTCGCACAGTTAAGCTTGCCATCTACAAGATTTTCCCGAATAATGGCAGACAAGACTTCCTTTTCCATTTCGCACCCACCTCGCTGTTATCTTACCACAGGGCATACTAAAATAACAGCGGTGCTCCTATATTCAGACAACAAATAGACAAAGCATGCCTCTCAAAGCGGTGTGCTTTGTCTATTTGTTTAATTATTAAGCCACAACTTGGCAGCAGCGCGGACAGATTGCCGGATGCTCCTTGTTTTCGCCCACCCCAGGATGAATCAGCCAGCAACGCAAGCATTTTTCGCCGCTTGCCAAGCTTACCTTGAGTGCTAGCCCTTTTTCCGCCTGCAGAACGCCCGGCACATTTCCCGGCTCATGTAGCCTGCAAGCGGAGACCAAAAATATTTCCGGCAAGCGCTCCATAAAGGGCGCTAACGCTTCGTATGCCGCTTCATCTGGGTAAAGTTCAAGGGTAGCACCGAGCGATGCGCCAATTAACTTCTCTTTGCGGGCTTCTTCCAGTTGACCGGTCACAACTTCCCTGTACTCTAACAGTTTCTGCCAGCGTGCAGCCAGTACATTATCTTTATACTCCTCAGATATTTTAGGCCAATCCGCCAACTGTACCGACTCCTCCCGCTTACCCGGGAGATATTCCCACACTTCTTCTGCGGAAAAAGTGAGCACCGGCGCGATCAGCTTAACAAGAACCATCAGAATTTCATGCATTGCCGTCTGTGCGGAGCGGCGGGCTTGAGAAGTAGGCGGGGAAGTATATAGCCTATCTTTTAAAACATCCAGGTAAAAGTTAGACATTTCCAACACACAGAAATTGTGGATAGTATGGAATACCACGTGCAAGTCAAATTCAGCGTAGGCGCGGCTGACTCTCTCCACTAACAGCTGCAAACGGTGTAAAGCATAACGATCCAGTTCATCTAGCTCGCTGTAAGGTATTTTGTCTGTTTCCGGATTAAAATCATAACAGTTCCCCAAAAAATAACGGATGGTGTTGCGAATTTTGCGATACACTTCCACCAGTTGTTTCAGAATATCGTGTGAGATCCGCACATCGCTCTTAAAATCAGAAGAAGAAACCCAGAGTCGCAAAATATCGGCGCCATACTGCTTGATAATCTGCTCCGGGGCGATAACATTGCCCAACGACTTAGACATTTTTTTGCCTTCACCATCGACTACCCATCCATGTGTCAGCGTGGCTTTGTAGGGCGCACGACCGCGGGTAGCCACAGACGTAAGTAGTGAAGACTGGAACCAGCCGCGGTACTGGTCCGACCCTTCCAAATACAAGTCTGCTGGCGACCTCAACTCCGGATAAGTTTCCAACACGGCAGCATGGGTGGAGCCGGAATCAAACCAGACGTCCATAATATCAGTTTCCTTGCGAAATTCAGCGTGATTACAGCCGGGGCATGTTGTTCCCTGCGGCAGGATTTCTGCAGCATCACGAATAAACCAAGCGTCTGAGCCTTCTTTGCCAAACAACTCCGCCACTGCCTGGACAGTTTCTTTATTGATAATCTCTTGATTACAGGCAGTGCAGTAAAAAATTGGGATAGGCACCCCCCAGACACGCTGGCGGGAAATGCACCAGTCATGGCGATCCACAATCATATTGTTAATCCGTTCCTGCCCCCAGGCCGGAATCCACTGCACCTCTCGAATAGCAGCCAGCGCAGCTTGCCGGAACCCCTCTACCGAGGCGAACCACTGCTCAGTAGCCCGGAAGAGGACCGGTTCTTTACAGCGCCAGCAATGGGGATAAGGATGCTTAATAAAAGAAAGATGCAAAAGAGCGCCTGCGTCTTTTAACGCTTGGGTAACCTGTTTGTTGCCTTCCAGATAGTGAAGTCCCGCAAAAGGGCGGGCATCTCCGGTGAAGCAACCGGTGTGATCCAGGGGAGCGAGAATATCCAACCCGTACTTGAGGCCGACCTCGTAATCATCCTGACCATGACCCGGTGCTGTATGTACACAGCCGGTGCCCGCCTCAAGCGTCACATGCCTGCCAAGCACCACCGGCGAAATCCGCTCATAAAGCGGGTGCCGGTAAAGAATTCCTTCCAAATCCGCTCCTTTGAATTTGGCTGACACCTTGTAGCCCGTAATCTGCAAAACCTCAATCACGCTACCGAGCAGCTCCTCCGCTAAAATCAAGTCACCGTGTTCCGGCGTACTTACGCGAATATAACTATACTCAGGATGGAGACAAATAGCCAAATTAGCAGGAATAGTCCAAGGAGTAGTTGTCCAAATTACAAGATAAACGTCTGCCGCCTGCCCCAGCTTTCCTCTACCGTCAACAACCGGAAAACGGACAAAAATAGACGGCGACCTGTGCTCATTATATTCAATTTCTGCTTCCGCCAAGGCAGTTTCGCACTGCGGGCACCAGTGAACCGGCTTTAAGCCTTTGTAGATATAGCCTTTTTGTGCCATTTCCCCAAAGACCATAATCTGTCTAGCTTCAAATTCCGGCTGTAACGTCACATAGGGGTTATCCCAGTCTCCCCGCACTCCCAGTCGCTTAAACTGCTCTCGCTGTACATCAAGAAAGCGCAGCGCAAAATCGCGGCAATGACGACGAAACTCCACCGGAGCAACTTCGCTGCGCTTGATTTTGCCCGCCTTTACCACCTGATGTTCGATGGGCAACCCGTGCGTGTCCCAGCCGGGAACATAGGGAGCATCAAACCCCAGCATACTTCTGTGTTTAACAATGATATCTTTTAGCACTTTATTCATGGCCGTTCCCATGTGAATATCACCGTTTGCGTACGGCGGCCCGTCGTGCAAAATGTATTTAGGCTGCCCTTGTCTCTTTTCCTGCATTTTTCGATAAATATCTAGTTCTTGCCATTTCGCCAAAAAATCCGGCTCACGCTGAGGCAGACCGGCCCGCATAGGAAATGCTGTTTGCGGCAAATTCAGCGTCCCGGCATAATCTTTTTCCACCATTTTGTCCCTCCGTCAATTGCATAGTGCACCTCTAAAAAAACACCCGTCCTATCATGAGGACGAGCGTTTTGACTGGCGGCACCACCCCGCTAGCCGCAAGATACTTTGCGGCCGCTTCCTTAGTTGACATTCTCCCCATGACTAAAGACAGGGGATTCCAGGTATCGCTACCCAGATTTCCTGCTTCGTCGAAGCGCGCCTTCACTCAAGCTTTTCAGCTTTCGTGCTGGTCTTACAGCTTCTCCACAGGCTAACACTGCGTGCCCCGCAGCTAGTATGTTTTTCGCAGACTTTTTACGGCAACGACTTGGTTTTCGTCAATTATCCGTGTGCTTATACTGTACCATAGCGGCCGTAAAGTGTCAAGCTTCAAGCAGCGCCCTATATCCCCATGGCTGAAGCAAGGGGTTTTACAGCGCACTTGATAAAATGCCGCCCCTTAGGCGAAACTTCTACAATGCGCCCTACGCGCCGCGCTTGACTGCATCACGATCCTGCGTCAAATTAAGCGTGTACCAGTCTTCCATTTCCAGTGCAGCCAACTGTGCCTCTACCAAGGAACGAAAACGCATTTTGTAAATTTGTGCCTGCTTATACACCTCTTCATGCTCTGAAAGGATTTTGCTCGCTTTATAACGAGCCTCATCCATATTACGGGCCGCATCTTTGTCAGCCTCACGCCGAATAAGTTCAGCTTCCCTTGATGCGTTCCGCTTCACTTCCTCCGCTGCCTCCTGAGCAACCACGATAGCATTATGCAGCGTTTCCTCTAATTTATGGTAGTGGCTCAGCTTGTCCTTTAACTGGGAGAGCTGCTCCTTTGTAGCAATATTTTCTTTAATCAGTGTTTCATAATCTTTAGACAAATGTTCCAGAAATTCATCCACTTCCCTAGGAGAGTAACCTCGTATTGAGCGGTTGAATTCTTTGTTTTGAATGTCAATCGGCGTTAACGGCACGCTATCCACCTCCGCATAATTTTCCACCATTGCCAGTGTTTCGCTTAAAGCTGCCTAAAATCCTGCGCTTCACACCTTTTTTTCAACAAAAGCTGAATCCGACCTTTCTTACTTTCGCCGAGGACTTCCGCCACCTCCACCCGCCCGCGTCCGGCCAAAGAGATTATATCTCCGGCTTTAACAGCTGCACTGGCGCTAGTTACCGACTGCCAATTCAGCTTAACTTGGTTGGCACGAATTGCCGGTGCCAGTTTACTGCGCGACAAAGCAAATCCGGCGCTTGCTACCGCATCCAGGCGAAGGCTGGCCACCGTAGTTTTAATTTCTTTGAAATGCAATGGTGACGGGGTAAGTTGTTCAAGCGTTATTTCCCGGATAACAACACTATATTTTCCTACTTCTTCCCAGCTTGAAAGCAAAAAAGGCACAATTTCAGGGTGAACAATAATTTGTGCTTTTCTTTGCTCCAAAACGAGGATATCGCCGATTTTTTCGCGGCGAAGCCCAAGACCTAAAATAGCTCCCAGAAAATCGCGCTGGCAAAGCTGCTCTGCCCGTGCGCCCGCGTCAACCTCGAGGACGGCAAGAGCGACGTTCGCCTTACCTGCTTGGCGCTCTGCCGGATAAAGCAGCAGGCGACACCGCTTTGCCTCAGGATAGCCGCCCCAAGTGACAGATTTTAACTCCTGGAAAAAATGCAAAACCCGGTCCGCCGTCCGCTGTTGGTGAGGATCCAAAAAATCACTGATTTGCCACTGACCGTCCCGTTCCAGTTGCTCGATCCGGTCCAGGATAATCCCCGCCGTAATCCGTTCAAGATCTTGCACAAAGCGCTGCAATATTTTTTCCCGTTCCATAGTGCCTCCGTTGCTAAGAAATCAACAAAACCAGCCTGATAATTAGCCGTTCAAGATGAGGTAAGAAAATGAGCAAAATCAGAACAGACAAATCAAAATATGCTCCGCTCCCCAGATGAAGCGGCGGAACCAATTTTCGTATCGGCGCCAGCACCGGTTCTGTCACAAGATTAACAAATTGGCGAACCGATAGCAGTATGGGATTGGCATCCCTGCCCAAGCGAACAAAAGAAAAAATCACACGAATCAGCAGAGCGTAATAGAATAACTGAAAAAACAGCCTCATCAATCTAACCAGGACATAAACCATGTTGCAATCAACTCCTAATCTTCTCCGATGACAGACATCCCGCGTCCACTTAATTCTTTCCTAATTTCGGCGCTTACTTCCACCTGAGCAGGCGCAAAAATAAAAATCTGCTGACTCACCTTCTGCATATTGCCATCAAGCGCAAAAGTAGCCCCGGCGATAAAATCAATGATCCGTTTAGCCTCGTTCTTATCTGTCTCTTCCAGATTCACAAGAACAGGTTTCTTGTTTTTAATATGCTCCACAATCTGTTGCGCTTCTTGAAACTCCAGCGGCTTAATAATCACAAGGCGCATATTCTTGGTGCTATGTAGATTCAGTACCGCTCCTTTACGAGCGGGAGAACGAACAAATTCCGACTCCTCAATAACTTCCTCTTCTTCAGTCACTTCCATCAACCCCAAAAACGACAGCACTTTTTCCCAGATTTTTGCCACCTTTATTCCCCCTGACTATATTTTTATCTGCCAAACAGCAAGCTGCCCACCCGGATTAGATTGGCGCCTTCTTCGATTGCCGTTTCAAAATCATTAGACATTCCCATAGATAATAACTTCATTTCTCTGCCGGATGTCCGGCAGTTGTTGAACAACCGAAACATTTCCCGGAAATAAGGCCTAGCTTCCTCCGAATCTGCCGTGTATGGCGGGATTGCCATCAGGCCTTCCACCCGCAAACGCGGCAAATCAGTCGTAGCAGCTAGAAAATCGTCAAGCTCCACTGGAGAAATTCCCCCCTTTTGCCCTTCTCCGCCCAGGTTGACTTGAATCAGCACGCTAATTTGTAGTTCTTGCGCTTGCGCCTCTTGCTGCAATGCCTCTGCCAACCGCCAGCGATCCAAAGAATGGATCAGCTTAAACCGACCCACCACATCCTTTACCTTGTTAGTTTGCAGGCGCCCGATAAAATGCCACTCGACTGCCGGAAATACTTCTATTTTCGGCCACGCCTCCTGTACGCGATTTTCGCCGAAAGTTTTTAAACCCAGAGTTATAGCCTCTGCAATAATCGCAGTCGGTACCGTTTTAGTTACTGCCACCATACCCACCTCATCCCGGCCGCTACGCTGCGCCGCGCGAGCCATACGAGTACGGATATCATCCAGCCGTGCCGCCAAACTGCTCATAAGCGTTGTCCCTCCTTGACTAGCAGCGGATTTTTTATAACAGTCCTTCCGCTCCTTACACCCTCAATCACCACGTTCTCCCCCACCTCGCCCAACACTTTGACAGGCAGATAGCTCACTACCGACTTTTCAAGAAGATAGACGCCTGTGTCGGCTCCCCGCGAAATTAGCGCTGATGATGGCAAGACAAAACCTGTAATTCTTCTTGCCACAATTTCCGCATCACTAAGCCGTTGAACAAAGGAGCCTTCTACGTCCTCGCTTAGCGTAAACGCCAAGCGGACAGTATCTTCGCCTTCCTTCAGCACCACCCAAGAAGCCAGCACTTCTTCTTGCGGCGAGAAAGCAAAGCGCAAGCGGTTCCTTTGAGACGTCAACAGCGCAAAATCATCTCTCGACAAATCAACAACATAATACCAGCTAAAATTGTTTACTACCTTGAAGAAAATGGAACCTTGCCTTACTTCGGCACCATCCGGCACCGCCTGGGTTTTTTTTGACAGTTTACGAACTTCTGCCGCATCAATCCTCTCTAAATCACCAGGTTGCAGCGCGCCTTCAAGTCCGTCAAGCACAGGAATCATTACGCCGGACACCGGCGCAGAAATATTTTGCACGCCGCCGCCCGCAGTATAAATTTTGGCCACATTCGCTCCTACCGCCAGCCGCGCACCGGCGGTAGCTACCCAGCGCACAGTGCCGGTAACCGGCGCCGCCACAACACGCTCGTCGCGCACAATTACCCCGCTAACTGAGACAATTTGCTCCAACACACTTACCTCACTGACGACGGTTTTTAGCAGCAGGCGGGTCAGCATACTTCCGGCAAAAAAATAGGCTACCTGCAAAGCGAGTACTGCCGCCACCAGCATTAAACTCCCCCGGAGAAATTTTTCTTTAATGCCTTTTTTCTTCCCTTTGCCGGGAATTACCGCAAATCTTCTTTTTCGTTTCATGTTACTGCCTTCCTGCTTGGCGTCAAAGAAAGAATTCCGGCCATCCGCCCTGCTTGTGCCGCCGGCTAAGCGGTAGGAAAAAAGTGCTGATGATGACAACTTGTACAATAGCGACTGCTAACAATATTCTTTGCCCTAATCCCAGCTTCCTGCAACAGTCGCAAATGATATCCCGGCAAGTCAATTAGAATGCAGATGCTCAAAAGTTAGAAAGCTGATCTCTCCGGCAGTCCTAATTTCTTCCTTAGCCATACATCTGCGCCTGCCCACGGAAATGTAACGGCGAGAGAACCGGCGAACCGGTCTGGATTGTGGCTGGCAAGTCAATAATCCGTTGGTTCCGCGAACCACGGTATGTGAGCGAGATATCGCGCTCCGCCAAAAGAAACGGCCCGTCAACCAACAGATCTCCCGCAACAAGTAATGCTGCCGTAGCTTTGTCGGTCACAGCCTTGTCCCTTAGTTGCTCATAGGTATAGCCGGAGTAAATCATTAGCTGATAATCGGCTTTCTTTAAAATTTGCGCAAGCATAACAAGTGGCTCTGCCTGAGCAAATGGTTCCCCACCGGAGAAAGTCACGCCCCGCACCCCACGGTCAGCGCCTATTTCTGCCGCTAGCTTAATCACATCTAGCCATCTTCCCCCTGCAAAATCCTGTGTCTGTGGGTTGTGGCAACCGGGACAAAGATGCGGGCAGCCCTGAAGAAAAACTGCCGTTCTTATGCCCGGTCCATCCACCACACTATAATGTTTCAGACCTGCAAGCTTTAGTTTCATGCTCACCCTCCTTGCTCAGAGCAAATCATTGCCACACAAGCCCACACTGCTACTTTTGCAAATCCCCTCTCCCTCCGGGAGAGGGTTAGGGTGAGCGCAGAGTATGGGTGTTTAGCTGCAGTGTGTCTTTCTGTCGCGCAGTTCCGCCAGTTTGGCGCTATTAAAGCGATCTACTGTGGAAAGATACCCGGTAATCCGCCGAATCCGGCGCACCTCGCTACTGCCGCATCCAGGGCAGCAGCCAGATAAGATTCCGCTATACCCGCAACTGCGGCATTCATCAATGGGGTAATTGATTCCGCCATAACCAATGTCGGAAACAGACATATGGGAAATAATTTCCTCAACCGCTTCTACGTTTTCCCCGGGCGGCGCATCTAACTCTACGTAAGAAATATGCCCGGCGTTACAATATTTATGGTATTCTCCTTCCAAAGAAAGCTTATCGAAGAGAGACATGCAGTAATTCACAGGTATATGGAATGAGTTTGTATAATACTCTTTGTCTGTTACTTTGGGAATTGAGCCGTAAATATCGCGATCCATTTTAACGAAACGTCCGGAGAGACCTTCGGCCGGCGTAGCCACCAGCGTAAAGTTTAAGTCAAACTCTTCGGAAAACTGGTCCATCCTTTTACCCATATGAGAAATAATTTTCAAGCCTAAATCCTGGGCTTCCCGATCTTCCCCATGATGCTTGCCTATCAATGCCTGCAAAGTCTCCGCCAGCCCGATAAAGCCCACTGCTAACGTACCATGCTTAATTACCTCTTTAATAGGGTCGTCCAATTCCAGCTTTTCCGAATCCATATACAATTTTTGGCCCATTAAAAACGGCAGGTCACGGACCCGCAGATTGCCCAGGATTTCAAAGCGGTGCAACAGTTGACGGGCTCCCAAACGCATCAAACGATCAAGTTCCACAAAAAACAGGCTCACATCCCGCGCCTGCAATGCGAGGCGCGGCAGATTCAGAGAAACGGGAGCAATATTGCCGCGGCCGGCTGATCGTTCTTCGCCATGGCGGTTACCGATCACCCGGGTACGGCAACCCATATATGCTACTTCTTCCCCAAATTTCGCGTTAAAAGTTGTATCCATGAAACTGAATGTTGGATTCAAGCGTTTAGTGGCCACCTTTTGCGCAAGCTTGAATAAATCAAAATTCGGGTCAGCCGGCTCCAAATTCACACCTTTTTTTGTCCTAAAAACCAAATTAGGAAAGATTGGACTCTCTCCGTTGCCCAAGCCACGGTCAAAGGCTCGCAGAATGGCACGGGTTATCGCTCTACCCACCTCTGACGTGTCAGTACCCACATTGAGGGAAGAAAAAGGCACCTGGGCACCGGCGCGGGAATGCATGGTGTTAAGATTATAAACCAAACCCTCCATCGCCTGGAAGATTTCTTCCTCATTCGGTACAGACGCCATGTTTTGTACAATTTCCGCCATCGAACGGTCAAAATGGGGAAAACTCTGGCCGCCGAACATCTCATTTTGATTACTCTGTAGGATAATGGCAGCCTGTGCAGCAGCAGACGCCACTCTTTTTGGCGGACGGATAAAACCATAACCGGTGTTAAACCCTTCAGTTAACAGTTTTGTTAAGTCCACCTGCAAGCAGTTGAGCGTCTTACCATAATAATCCAGGTCATGAATATGAAGCGCCCCGCTCGTATGGGCATTGGCAAACTCTTCAGGCAAAAGGTTGGTCAGATAATATCGCTTACTGGCGGCGCTGGCAATTTGCAGCATCTTGGCGGAAGGCGAATTAGAAACATTCGCGTTTTCTCGGCTGGTTTCCACTAAAATTTCCTTGACCGTATCCATTAAATCCGACTTGCCTTCACGAATCCTGCTCCGCCGGTCACGGTAAAGTATGTATGCTTTCGCCGTCCGGGCATGTCCATTTTCTATGAGAACTTTTTCCACAGTATCCTGAACATCTTCAACGTCTGGGATAATCCCATTATAGCCCAATTTCGTCAGTTCAACCACAACTTGCTTAGTCAGGATCTCCGCAATTTTGTGGTTTTCACCACCCACAGCCCTAGCTGCCTTAAAAACGGCTTCTGTAATTTTTTCCGCATTAAATGGAACAACACGTCCGTCACGCTTTCTGATTTCCACAAACATCTTGTTATGTCCCTCCGCTCTCGGTCACTATTAACTCAGCTTTCTTTTTTTGGCATATTCTTTAAAGCTTCTCTAAAATCATTGATATCTTTAAACTTGTGGTAGACAGAAGCGAAACGCACATAAGCAACTTCGTCTATCTCACGAAGCTTAGCCAACACCCGTTGTCCGATTTCATCTGACGCCACCTCGTGATGGAAACTGTTCCGCAACTCCCGCTCGACTTCATCCACCAAATCCTCAAACACACTTAGCGAAATCTTACGGTTGCCCCCGGCATAAATCAGACCGTTTAAGATTTTCCCACGCTCAAAGATTTGTCTGCTGCTATCACGCTTAACCACAATAATCGGAGACTCCTCCAGCTTTTCATAGGTGGTAAAGCGTTTTTCACAAGCTGTACACTCCCGCCGGCGGCGAACCGCGCCGCCCTCATCAGTAGACCGAGAATCAATCACCCGGCTCTCAACACAACCACAGTAAGGGCATTTCATCTCGCTCTGGTCTCCTTTAACCAAGCACTATATCTAGTGTTTGGTTAATTATACACCACCAGATGTTGTATGTCAAAAGCAAATTTAGCGGATTGTGTTTAGCGGTTACGATACCCGGTCTCCTTGATTTCTACAAGGATAGTATC
>QLUI01000330.1 GCA_018725345.1 Bacillota bacterium
TCTGCATACTCCAAATCGCCGCCCACCGGCAATCCGTGGGCAATGCGTGTGACACGTAACCCGAGCGGCTTCAAGATTCGGGAGATGTAAAGAGCTGTAGCCTCTCCTTCTACATTGGGATTGGTGGCTAAGACAACCTCCCGGAAGGCCCCACCGCCGGTTCTTGCCAGTAATTCCCGGATGCGAAGCTGATCAGGACCGACTCCGTCGATAGGGGAAATTGCGCCGCCCAAAACATGATAAAGACCTTTAAATTCTCGTGTCCGCTCTATAGCCAAAACATCGCGAGGATCCTGAACAACGCAAAGCAAGGACTGGTCACGACGCGAATCACGACAGACCAAACAGGTTTCAGCATCACTAAAATTACCGCAAATTTGACAATAACGCGTTCTATCCCGTGCATTAACCATAGCCCTTGCCATGGACACCACTTCTTCGCGTGGCAGTGAAAGAACAAAAAATGCTAAGCGTTGCGCTGTCTTTGGCCCCACACCGGGCAGCTTTTGAAAAGCTTCAATCACACGAGCAATAGGTTCGGGATAAAACACTCATTAACCTCCGTCCGTTTTAAAGCAACCCGGGGGGCAGGTTTAGCCCGCCGGTAAGCTTTTGCATCTCTGCAGTCATCATCTCTTCTACTTTGCGCAACCCTTCATTTACTGCAGCCATAATCATATCCTGCAACATTTCAAGATCAGCCGGATCAATAGCCTCCGGGTCAATAGTGAGGCTAACCAACTCTTTTTTACCGCTAACTTCTACACGAATCATTCCGCCGCC
The DNA here is from genome assembly GCA_018725345.1 of Bacillota bacterium. Classification (GTDB taxonomy): domain Bacteria; phylum Bacillota; class Dethiobacteria; order Dethiobacterales; family Dethiobacteraceae; genus GPS1B09. The sequence continues at coordinate 784 of QLUI01000330.1, forward strand.
ACTCGAAGCGGCCAAAGTCTTCTGTTGTAGCGCTTCCTGCATTTTCAACATTTCTTTCTGCATTTTCTGAATTTGCTTCATCATATTACCCATATTACCGTTCATCTGAAATCCTCCCTAATTTATCAATTTAACTAGCCTATCACCTGTCCATGAAATATTTCCACTGCCGAACTAAATATTTCTTCCGGATCCTTTTCAACAGCAAAAGCTCCGGTGACGTTTGCCACCTTTACGCAGCAAATACCAAGCTCCACACCAAACACTTCTTTGAGCACAGCTTGTAACGGTCTTCTATTTTCCGGACTGTCCATCATTTCACAATGGATTTGCGCCTCATAACGCACCTCCAAAGTATTGGCATCGCGCAAAGCCACATCACCTGATAACAGTAATGCATGGGTCTTTACACTTTCTTTTTTCAGAAGATCCATAACCCGGGGCCACATCCGTGTTAAAGCAGGTAGGGGCTGATCTTTTCCAGGTGCTGCGACAACATGCTCCGGCCGACTTTTTGCCAGTGAAGAAGATTGTGTCGTCATACCATCCGGCTCAGGCGCAATTTGCGCCACTCCTCCTCCGGAAATAAAAAGACGGAAAATAGTCAACTCCCAGAGAAGGCGGGGGCGACTTGCCCAGCGGACTTCCGCCAACAACCCATGCAGTTCTGCCAATATCCCGCCGATTGTCGCCATCCCCAAAGCTTTCGCTTGTTTTGACAGTGGCTGCAACCAGTCAGGTCCAATCCCCATTCGCTCAGCCTCTTTACCGCAAGCCAAGACCACCATCAAATCGCGATAATAACGGACTGCCTGCTGTGTAAAATGGTGCAAGTCCTTTCCGCGGGCAACCACATCATCAAGTAAAAACAATGCTGCCGACAGATCCCGCCGCAGTAAAGCCTCCGTCAACATATGGAAGATATCTCTGCCCACAGCGCCCAACACAGCCAAAACATCTTCCTGAGCCACATCACCAGGACAATAGGCCAAAACCTGCTCCACCAAGGAGAGCGCATCTCGCATTCCGCCATCTGCTTCTTCCGCAATCAAATAAACCGCATCTTCGCTGATGGTGCGGTTAGCCAATTTGACCACAGAACGCAGCCTATCTGCGATCTCCGCAATACCAATCAGGTGAAAATCCAATCGTTGACAGCGCGACACTATGGTGGCTGGAAGTTTATGCGGCTCCGTAGTGGCCAAGACAAACAGCACACGGCTGGGAGGATCCTCCAACGTTTTAAGCAATGCATTGAAGGCTTCCTGCGACAACATATGCACTTCGTCTATAATAGCCACTTTGTAACGCACTTCTACCGGCGCGTAGCGCACTTTTTCACGCAATTCCCGAATATCATCAATCCCACGGTTTGAGGCCGCGTCAATTTCAAGCACATCCATAACACGCCCCGCTTGAATACCGAGACAGGCTGCACACTGATTGCACGGCTCCCGAGCCGGATCTGTCTCACAATTTATTGCTCTAGCCAAAATTTTAGCCACGCTCGTTTTGCCGGTGCCACGCGGACCACAAAACAAGTAAGCATGAGCCAATCGCTCCTGCTCCAAGGCATTCTGCAAAGTCCTAGCCACATGTTCCTGTCCTACCAGCTCAGCAAAAGTCTGTGGGCGCCATTGCCGATAAAGTGCTTGATACATACTAAACCACCCGCCGTATTCCTTCTAACTCCTAATTCAGCGCTTGCGTCCGAAAATCCTTTAGACTGTCCTAATTTTTTAGCATATGTTCAGATATGC
>QLUI01000331.1 GCA_018725345.1 Bacillota bacterium
ATACGAATACCTGGTAGGGTTTAGGATAAGAAACACCAAAGAAGATATACAAAACCAAATACTTAAGTGTAGATTGTCAACACTTTTGACCCCTTTTCCGCAAATAAAAATGACCCCCTTTTACTTACCTTTCCTCAGCTTATCTTTCAATCTGTAACTGCTGCCATTAATATAGAATATACTGGCATGATGCACAAGCCTATCTATTATGGCAGAGGCAACCACATTATCCTCAAATACCCTGCCCCATTCATCAAAGTTGTAATTACTGGTAAGGATAATAGATCCTTTTTCGTATCTCATAGAGATAAGCTGAAACAGAAGATTGGCCTGTTCTCTGGTAATCGGCATATATCCAAGCTCATCTATTATCAATAGATGAAGCCGTGAGTAGGCCATAAGTCTTTCCACTATACTTCCATCCTTCTTTGACAGTATCAGCTCCTCTATGAGCTTTTGTGCTGTCGTAAACAATACCCTATACCTGGCAATACAAGCTTTCATGGCCAGTCCAACAGACAGGTGTGTCTTTCCTACACCTGGTGGTCCAAGGAATAGCACATTGCCTTTTTGCTCTATAAACTCCAGACTGCTTAGTCTTATCACCTCCTTTTCCTTCAGTCCTGGTTGATAGGAAAAATCAAATTCCTCCATGGTCTTTAGATACGGCAAACGGCTTTTAGCTATCTTTGTCTTTACCGAGCTTTCTGTCTTTCTCTTCACCTCCTCTTCCAAAAGCAGGGCCAGGTATTCCTCATATTGAAGATTGCCCGCAGTCGCCCGTTCAGACAAATCCCTGTATGCCGGAATCATTCCTTTGAGTTTTAAGGCCCTCATATGCCCTTCTATTTGCCTGTAAAGCTCACTCATAGCGCCACCTCCACTTTGTAAGCAGAAAGAGGTCTCCTTATGTCCACAGGCGAGGGAATATATTGTTCATTAAATATCTCCATAGGACGATTCTGAGGCTCTCTGCTCTCAAGCAGCCTCCTGACGCTGTTTTTATGATAGGCGCCGATCTCTAGGCACTCCGCCAATACCGACTTTACATCAGAAATACTGTAAACCTCTGTGTATTTCATTATCTCTTCCATATGCCAATACATATTGGCGGTTACTGCTGTTCTGAGTCCCTCTGCGTAAATCTCTCCGGTTTCCTGAAAGGTCTCTAGGAACTTCCTGAGCGATTCGGCACGGTGAGCTTCTTTTTTCTTCAGGTAGGCCATGTTTATTCCTTCATGTTCAGGATGCACCGGCCGTATCCCCTTATCAAACAACCGCACCTTATGTTCAGCAATCAGGCTGCCGCTCATATCATAGACCTTGAGGGTCTTGCCCAATTCAGCCTCTACTCTTACTGGCTGCAGACAATGCTTCCTTATCACTGGGTATAATGCTCCGTCCCAGCTGAGGTATCCGTCATTGCTCACTGTTCTTACCTGCTTAGGGTAAAGCAGGGCCGGCTCTACGGAGGGGATTCTCTTTAGAGTATCCTTCTCCCTTAGAAACCTCTCATCAGGGGATTCTTTAAGGTCGCTGTGTGGCCGTGCATTATATTTGGCCGTGAATTCCTCAAGCAATACATCAAATTCAACTAATTCCTTTACCTCAAGTCCTCTTAACAGATGCTCCTGCAGGTAATAAAACGGCCTCTCAACCTTGCCTTTTGTCCGGGCACGATAATTACGGCAGGGATTAGGCTGTATCCCATACATACCACAGAATCGTAAGAATTCGTCATTATACCGTACTGTGCCGTTCTTCTTATGGGTAATAACCATCTGCTTGGGATTGTCTATTACCAGCTCCTCTGTCAGTCCTTCAAAAAACTCTATCGCTGCCGCTATCGCCCTTATGATATCCGCTGTGCTGATGGACAGGGAACCGACATAATACTTCTTGCGACTGTAGCTCAAGATGACCTCATGAATATAAATTTTCACGGTCTTGCCGTCTAAGGGCAATTCCCACTCCTTCCAGTCATATTGCATCTGCTGGCCAGGTTCTGTCTCTACTCTGGTCGTTGCCAGTCTCTTTATTTTCTCCGATGCCTTTATCCCTGCTATATACCTATGCACAGACGATAGAGAACCCCGGTATCCGAGTTGTTGAAGCTCATGGTATATTCTCGTCCCTATATAATGTTTCTCAAACATCCCTCTTACCGTTTCTTCGTATTGATCCAGAAGCCTCTCATACCCCCGGACTTTGAAAACCGGAGCCCCTGAACTCCTTAGATATTTCCTGACCGTGTTCTTTGACAACTTTAATTGCCTCGCTATCTTCTTGATTGATTCCCCTTCAGTCCTTAAGGCCTTTACCTGCTGCCACTTATACATGCTTATCACTCCTTTGGTTACCTCCTTCCTTTTTAGATTAGAAGGAGATTATAGCATTTTAGGGGGTCAATTTTAAATGACGATAGGGGGTCAATTGTATTTTACGATATACACTCAGGGATTTATTTTCATTGAAGGTAGACCTGGTATTTTATGATCTCACATCGAGTTATTTTGAA
>QLUI01000332.1 GCA_018725345.1 Bacillota bacterium
TTTATTATGGTCATATAACGGAAACTCCTTTTTTGATCAACCAAAGAGCTGCTTCGTTCGTTATGTGGGAGCCGGCAAAAGCAACATGCCGTTGCTGCCCTTACCTCCCCTGGTGTAACGGTGGCTGCCGGTTTGCTGCTTGGGCGGAACAAGGCGACATAAAGGCTGAAGACTGTTTGAAAGATTTCTTCAGCGTCTTTATTCCCGCGATGCTAAAAGAATATATTTACACCCAGGAAACCCTTGCCCATGTCCGGAAAGGAATCTGTCATGATCCATTGCGACCGGCTTAGTAAGACCTATATCCTGCGAGAACGTCCCTCCTTGTTCCGCCGGGGGACGATCCGCCGCGTAGAAGCACTAAAAGGAGTTTCATTGACTGTCCCCGCAGGCGGGCTGGTCGGGCTTCTCGGTCCAAACGGCGCAGGAAAGACTACTTTACTTAAGATCCTCTCCACTTTGCTTGTCCCCACCTCAGGGCAAGCAACGATCGCTGGGGTGGATCTGCTCGCCCATCCTCGCCAAGCGCGAAAATTAATTGGTCTAGTGCTGGCTGGGGAGCGCACCATGTACTGGAAACTGACCGGCAGAGAGAACCTGCATCTCTTTGCCGGCCTGTATGACGTCCCCGGACGCGTTGCCAAAAAACGGGCTGCCCAACTTCTGGAACAGGTGGGATTGCAGGAATTCGCGGATACTCCGGTCGAGAAATACTCTTCCGGAATGCGCAAACGGCTTGCTCTGGCCAAAGCGTTCATTCATGATCCCCGGGTGCTCATCCTAGACGAGCCGACGAGCGGTCTTGATGTGGGCGGAAAGCGCGAGGTGTGGCAAAGACTGAAACGGATGCAAGAAGAGACGAAAGTCACGATACTCCTTGCCACCCACGACATGGAAGAGGCCGAGGCCCTCCCGGCACATCTGCTGATCATCGACCAGGGTAAAATCGTAGTGCAGGGTAGCCCGGACGAGATCAAAGCCCGAGCAGGGGACCGAAGCAGCACTTTGTCCGATGCGTTTCTCTTCTACACAGGTAGAATATGGGCTGAGGATAGCTGAGATGCATGGTCTGTGGGTTCTTTTTAAGTGCGAACTCCTCTATTGGCGAGTCTATCCGTTAAGTCTGGTTAATATCACTGTCTCCCACTTTCTGGGGATCGCGCCGTTCCTGTTCGCCGCTAAACTGTTCGGCGATTGCCAGGATTTCCAAATCTTCATCGCCGTTGGGCTCATCCTTTGGTACTGGCTGGGCACACTCTTTTGGGGAATCGGCTACGGTGTGCGCGACAGCATCGACGAGGGGGTGCTTGAGTCCATTGCAGCCAGTCCCACGTCTCTGCACAGCCTACTCATCGCCAAGGCGTTAAACTGTCTGCTGCAAAACATCTTTGTCACAGCGACGATGCTCCTCTGGTTGTGGCTGCTCTTAGGGGTGAGATTGGAGCCGCACTGGGGGAAGTTCTTCCTTATCCTCGCCCTGTCCGGCGTCGCTCTATCCGGGTTGGCCATGATCTATGCTGCGTTCGTCATCCGGGTTAAGCAAGCTGCCTCCATAGGAAATACCGTTCACGAAGCCTTGGGCCTGCTCTCCGGGATGACTTTTCCCGTCCATATCCTTCCCGCCGGGGTGCGCGTACTCTCAAGTCTCATCCCTCTCACCTACGCCATCCAAGGCGCACGTAACGCCGTGCTGGGGAAGAGCATCGTCTTTGAGGTGATCGTGCTTGTTCTGTTCGCCGTCATTACGGTATCGTTGGGATGGTATCTTCTCTCCGCTGCCGATCGGAAACTCCGTCGGTCGGGAACATGGGGGGAGTATTGACATGCGTGCCACACTCGCTCTTCTACGTTACAGCCTGGTGAATAGCCTCCGGTACCGCATTGACGTGGTTGGCTCCACATTCAGCCCGATTCTCTGGGTGCTGCCGGCGGTTCTCATGGCGATGTGGGCCGAGCGGATCGGGCTTATAGGAGACTTTGCCGAAGCTACCGGCACCGATAACTATATCGCCTTCTTCCTCATCGGCGCGGTCTACTGGAGCTTTGTGGAGGCTGTCTGGGGGATCGCGTTCAACCTGCGTGCGCAGATGCTCACCGGCACTCTGGAAAACTTGTGGGCGACCTCGATCCCCCGCTTGGGAATCATAGCCGCTTGGTCGCTTGCACGCCTGCTTGCGGTCACCCTTTTCTCGATCATTGCAATTGCAGTCGTCGGGGTCACCATCGGGTTGGATATGGGAGCAGATCCTCGCTGGGGTATAGCGATAAGTGTTTTCGTCCTTTCCGTCATAGCTTCCTATGGATTTGCCTTTCTTCTATTCGGTCTTACCCTTAGATTCAAGGATGCTGAATCCATCCTGAGCCTCATTGGAAATGCCGCTCCCTTTCTCGGGGGCGTCATCTTCCCGGTAACTTTGCTCCCGCTGCCTTTACGCGTTTTCTCCTATGTCCTCCCGTTCACTTGGGGCGTGGACCTCTTGCGGGGCGCGTTACTCGGCGCGGAAACGATTCTTCCCT
>QLUI01000333.1 GCA_018725345.1 Bacillota bacterium
CCTGTGATGCAGACAGTAGGGCCCCACCGCCAAAAACCCCACAAATCCCCTTTAGAGCCACAAAGAAGGGCAAGCCGTAGATAAATGGTTTACCCGTCGGCATACTGTTTAGAATCCAGCCAAGCGTGAATCTCCCGCTTAGCTTCTCTTTTTCCCCCACCAAATAGTCATCCGGAAAAAAAATCAAAAAAATCAAAAAAATGCGTTTGCCCCTTGACTTTCACGCAATCTTTATGTATAATAGAGTATAGAATAAAGAAAGGGAATCCAGTCCATGGATCTCAGCCGCAGACGTCAGAGGATTCGCCAGCTTTATGAGGAGTTAGAGGCTCCACTGGGTGAGCTTTTGACCAGAAAGCCATTCATAAAGGGAACGCTATATGAACTCAAGACCAAGTGTGGGAAACCTAACTGCCACTGTTTTAAGGGAGAACCTCACAAGGTTATGGTTCTTACCTGGAGTGAGGGAGGCAGGAAACATCTGCGGGTAGTAAGGAAAGATGAGATGGCTAGGGTAAAGAAGTTCACTGCAAACTATCGCCGTTTCAGGAAGGGTCGGGCTAAAGTAGGATTGATAATGAAAAAGATCCTGGGATTAGCTGATGAGATAGAAGGCGAACTCCTGCGGATTGGTAGGAGGAAGAAGAGTTGAGTTACATCAGGGTTTATGAGAACAATCCTCGGTTTGTGCTCAAGGCGTTTCGGGAGGGGCAGGTAGATTACATTGAGGCGACTTCAGAGTTGGCGGAGATGGATTTTTTCAAGTTTTTAGTGAAGAGGAAAGTATTGAAAAGGTTGGCAGAGACTTACCCTACACCGCGGAAGAAAGAAGAGGTGGCGGCATGGTTCCATATCTCATCGGATATGAGTATGAGACTCCACGGGTCACATAGCTTTCGGAGTTTGAATTACATCTGGAAGACAGGTGGATTGATAGAGGCACTGGGGCAGGATATAGCCAGCAAAAAAATTGACCCGGATACTGGCAATGTAATTATAGAGTGCAGGGGATTCAATGGGAAGAATGTTTATGATCGCTCTACCCCATGCGATCAGGACACAGTGAGGAAATTTTCCAAGGATACAAATGCTGGACGGCTTCAGGTATGGTACAACAATGATGTCGTGAAGGCCTATCAGGATTTAGGAGCATTTGACTCAAAAGGTATCTTCATAGGGGATGCCACTTATGTTTTCGTTCCTGATAATCCTTCCTACGAAGGTTCAGCGGTATTGGTGTTTGATGAGCACAATCATCCAGTTGATCCGGATAAACTTTCCAGAGAGCAACTTCTGAAATGCCAGAGGCGGCGCTGTTATAAACTCATTACATTACTGCATGTTACAGGAGATGGGGATTTATTTATCTGTGCTGGTGTTCATATAGTTAGTGGGAATCAGCACGAGAATCCAATCCTCTGGAGGATGGTAGAGAGGTTTTGTCAAAAGTTTCCTGGAGTGATGAAGCTTCTGATTACAGACCGTGGGTTTATCAATGGGAAGAAGATGGCAGGGTGTAAGAAGCGTTTTGGGGTAGATACTTTGATCCCCGTCAAAAAGAATATGGATATCTATCAAGATATAATGGGTCTAACCCGTTTGGAAGGAACAGAGTGGGAAGATTATGAGGCTCCTGAGAGAAAGGTTTTGCCAGAGGAGGAAGAAGAGAAACCTGATGTTATTCGCAGGAGAGAGGAAAGGAGGCAGAAGACATTGAAAAAGAAGAAAAAGAAAGAGCAAAAAGAAAAGCCTCCAGATCCTTCAAAAGTGATTGTAAGGAGACAAGTAGCAGGGTTTCATGATCTGGATACCTGGAGTGAATGTCCAATTCCACTTAGTGGAGCAGTAATGCGAGAGGAGTATTTAGATGGGCATGAAGATAGGTGGGCACTTACTACCACAAGGGAATTTGATAGCCCGGGAGAATTATTTGATGATTATACCATCAGAGAAGATGTAGAGGAACGCCACCGCCAGTATAAATGTTTCTGGAATTTGAGTAAGTTCCGCTCTACGGATTTCTCTCTTGTAGCTAACCAGATAATATATCTTCTTATGACATATAGCTTCTTACAGATACATCTACGATTAAGAGACTTGGGGAAAATAAACCATCAGACGATAGAAACTATCAAGCGCAAACTTAAAGAGGCTCAGCCAAAGGTTATTATTTATCATCAAGACCGGGTTGCTTTTCTGACTATTCCTCACTACACCTCGCTACTTCTTACCCTTACTGAGAAGGCACGTAAGAGAATTCTCAGACGAGCAAAACAGATGTGGGGAGAATTGCTTGAGGTTGAGATTTTTGATCCTGGGTGACAAGCAAGCTAATCTCTCTCCAACCCATAATCATTTTTTACCTTTGCTAATAGACAGATGTCTGTCCTGAAGTACACATTTTTTCACTACGTTATGGTATAATACCTACTGCCCCCATCTAAATCCTGTTACCCACCATTTTTCCTGAAATTCGGGCCAGGCTCGGCGAAATCCTGGCTTTCTTCTCCCCC
>QLUI01000334.1 GCA_018725345.1 Bacillota bacterium
ACGATTGGTGAGCTGTTTTATTATCTTCGAGAAGAGTTAGCAGACATAAAACTCTCTCAATCTCTGATGTTACTGGTTGATACCCTTCGGGATGTTCTCAAAAAGCTTCCTTTGCTGAGCCAAGAAATGGCGAATCAAATAATGACTGCATTTTTGAATACGATACCACTGCCATTAAAGCAGGAGCTGTTATTGTGCGCGTAACTATCTTGATGTTTAAAGGTTTGAACTGATTTTTTTGACTGGGAAAGTTGAGTTATAAAGTGTTTTCAACTTGGCTCTACAATCTGAAAGGAGAAAGGTAACAATGAGGAAGAAAGGTTTTTTTTGCTTGCTTTCTGCGGTTATAGCTTTTTTACTCTTATTTTTGCCGGCCGTCGGCCTCCTTCCGGGTACAGTTGCTGCCACAAGGATATCGGCCGAACGTGGCTGGCCGGCAAAGACGCAGGTTTCTGCAGGGAGTGCTTTCACCGCAGCGGTGAGGGCGGACGGCACTCTCTGGACCTGGGGATATGACCAGCGTGTGGCACAGCTTGGAATTAATGCGCTCAGACCGGAGCAAGTTGGCAGAGATACCAACTGGTCAGCAGTTTCTGGCGGAGGCGACCAAATCGCAGCATTAAGCGCGGCGCTAAAGACGGACGGCACGCTCTGGACCTGGGGGTGGCGTCAGAGATGGGACTTAGACAGATATCCTGGCGACAGACCAATTACTTCCAAAGCACCGATGCAAGTCGGCAGAGATACTGATTGGGCGGCAGTTTCCGTTGGCGGCGCCCACTTCGTGGCATTAAAGACAGACGGCACGCTCTGGACCTGGGGGGCCAACCGGCACGGGCAACTAGGCGACGGCACAACAACACCAAGGAATGTCCCGGTGCAGGTTGGCAGAGATACCGACTGGACAAACGTTTCCGCCGGGGCCAGCCACACTGTGGCGCTAAAGAGGGACGGTGTCCTCTGGGCCTGGGGCTGGAACCTGTACGGGCAACTTGGAATTGGTACCGGCGGCGATCCTAAGGCATTTGCTTCACATACATCTATTCCGCCGACTTATGCTGACGAGCATACACCGGTGCAGGTCGGCAAAGACCGTGACTGGGTAGCCGTTTCCGCCGGATCAGGCCGCACTGCGGCTATCAAGTCGGACGGCACCCTTTGGGTCTGGGGGATGCATGGAATTGTTGCAACAGGAGTTGACAGAGTGCAAGTGCGGCCACTACGTGTCGGGCAAGATACCGACTGGGCAGTTATTTCTCTGGGGAACAACCATGCAGTGGCAGTAAAGACAGATGGCACACTATGGGCCTGGGGCGTTAACGACTTTGGAAAACTTGGCATTGGGATTGATCCAGTCCCGGGGCGTCCCAATACTACCGGAACAGGGTGGCCGATGCAAGTCGGCAGAGACCGCGACTGGGCGACTGTATCTGTTGGAAGTAACCACACAGCAGCATTAAAGACGGACGGCACGCTCTGGACCTGGGGATGGAACTTGCATGGACAACTTGGCGGAGGGAACATTATCTCCAGAAATTCGCCAACAATCGTTACATTTGCACCGGTTGCGCCGGGAACATCCGAAATGATTAAGCTCTATCCCAGGCAACAAAACGGGATCGCCGCTAATTCTGAAGCGGCTCCCTTTATTGAGAACGGCCGTACACTGGTCCCGCTGCGATTTCTTGGCGAGTGGCTGGGCGCTGTTTTCCGGTGGGAACCGGTAAAGAAGGAAGTTACCTTTACCAAAGGAACGGTTACGATACGGATGCGCCTTGGCGAAAGTAAAGCGCATATCCATGAAGAGGGAGCCGCCCCCAGGACGGTTCCGCTGGATGCTCCGGTCAGAGCGGTACGGGGCCGGACGGTAGTCCCTCTGCGTTTCGTTTCAGAGAACCTCGGCGTAAAGATCATTTGGACGGACGTCGGAACAATCATCGTCCACCGCTAAAAGTTAAAGGACGAGTATGGGCAGCGAGTGGGGGGACAAGAGGCCCCGGCATTTATATCCAGCTAAGTGTAACTGCGGAGAGGAGCGGCCCCTTTGGGCGACTCCTCTCTTCCTTTTCGTGCACTTTGGGAAGCGGGCAACACTGGTCCCGCTGGATTTTCTGAGCGAGTAGCTGAATGTCGCCTCTCACGAATTCTGACGGCGGAACTCTCACCGCCAATGGCGTTGTAGCTTGAATGACAACCCGAAAGCAGGTTGAGAGTTCAGCCGTCACTTCGTTTTGGTTAAAATTCTATGATTAGGCAATAACACCTCTTTGCCGGTCGAGATCGGTCAGAACACGAATAATGTGGGACTCCTCAATGACATCATTGTTGCGCTGCTTTGCGTCATACAATGCTTGGCTGCAAATAAGGTTAATCATCCGGCCAGTAAAACTGGGCCTGTACAATGTACCTCGAATAATCATCCAGAATTGCAAACAAAAGAGCCTTCTTAGTCTTCTTCGGGTTTTTGGGATCCGGTAAGTACAGCGTATGCAAAGAAGTCCGCCTGCCA
>QLUI01000335.1 GCA_018725345.1 Bacillota bacterium
ATTACCCTATCGTCAGCAGCAGGAAAATATAGGTACGAGCCAGAAGAATGTTCTAGGCCCCGATTTACTGAAAACTCAACCCCCATGTTTTTGTCATTTTTCAGTAACCGTACGATTGGATCTCGCTTGGCAAACTGATCAATGACAGAAATGCTGTTATCAGTTGACCCGTCATCAACCACTATCACTTCCAGTGGACGGAAGGATTGGGCCAGTATCGCCTCCAGCGCTTCACCTACAAAGTGAGCGTGATTGTAATTAGGCATGATAATGGATAACGTAGGTTCGCCCATGAAATACGACTCCTATGTCTCAGTAATGTTCCCATCCACCCTCTCCCTACCAACCGGGCCGTGCCACATAGCTCGACACCGATACCAAACCAACACTATAAATGGAATCAATACAATATTTACTGCCAAGTAACCCGTTGCCATTCCGGTCGCACCAAAATACTTTCCCAGTATCAAGTTACTTATACTAACCAAGATTGCGCCCATAACGGATATGAATAAGAGTGGCTCCTTCTTATGAGCTCGCAGGTAAACAGAAAATGGCAACAAGGTCGTCATGATAAATGTGGCTAACATAAAAAGACCTGTGGGTAAAGGGGGAAGAAGCCGGGTAGCCAGTGGGTGCCCCAATACATTAAGAATATAAACCAGGGTCCAGCTAGCTGCTGCTCCCAGACCGGCGACGATTGAGATGATGATTATCAAACGCCAAAAGAGTCTATCCAGTTCTTTATATTCTCGCCGGGCAATTAACATCCCGAAACGCGGGGCTTTAGGAGCGACCCATGCAGAGGAAACCCCTGAGACCGCCATGACTAAACTCCAGGTCATGCCCATCTGACCTGCAATTACAGGTCCGTGATAATGGAACAGAATAGGGGTAAACAAGGAAAAAATGAAATAACCACTTAGCCAACTCAGTGCTATTCGCCACTGCATAGGTAAAATCTCTAAACGCCATCCGATTCTTGGGCCGATTTGGCGAGAGAACAATAAAGTCTTCAAGAATTTCCAGTAACGGCGCCCAAGAAGTATCCCTGCACATAATAGGCCTACTACACTTGAGACCGACGCGGTCCAAAGGTCTGCACCTAGCAATATTGCTAGCCAAACGGAAAGACTCATACATAAGCCCTGTATAAATCTATAAGTATACACGTTCGCCACCTGGTTACAGCCCTCCAACAACGACCAAATAGGAACTAAACATATGGTTATGCCCGTAAGCAAGCACAACATCAGCCAGGGCGCCACCCAATTAACAGTACTGTCTGGTCCCTGGGAAAAAAAGAAATAACCACCTATTCCTAAACCAAGAGTTATTATTACGCTCCCTGCAAGATACCACTTTGAAGCGATACCTGCCAAACTCACCAGTCTTGATAATGCTATTCCGTCACCTACAATTTGTCCAGCGTTGTTAATGCCCAACTTGGACCACTCATGACTTGCAAATTGAATGATGACTGTCCCGAGACCTAATTCTACAAAAACCTGAAGTGCAAGGAGACTTGCAAATGTAAAGTAGTAGCCCTGCAACTCTGGAGAGAATTTAGTTGCAATAAGTATTGCTGTCACCGGGCCAGCAGCTATCCCCCAGATTCTTGTCAGTATTCCGAATAATACTGCACGGTCAACTTCAGTTCGACGGAGAAGCTGCCGCAAGGCATTATTTAACTGCAAAAGAATCGGTTTAGTGGTCACATCCACGACCTGGGGGATCTATATCAAGCATTAACATCTCTTTCTCTCATCTCAACAAATGCTCGGCCTACTTTGCCCTGCTCTAAATCGGCATTCGTTTGCCCTTGATCTGGTCAAATAGCATCTTCTTCGGGAAGTGAGATACGGCAAGATCCTTCCGCCAGCGCAGACCTGGCCTCGGCCAGCCGGTCGGGCGAATCCACGGCACACCGATAGCCGGATAAAGCAAACCCGAACAAGCGTCCGCTATCAATGACCCTCGGAAAGATATCCCGGGGTAAGTCACAGGCGACGTCCGCAGGAATCTCATCCAGCAACTGTGGGGCGCAGATACAGATGCCCGAATTGACCCAGGGCGACTTCACCCCCCGCCGGGCCTCCTCGGTGGGCCTCTCTAGGAAACCAATAATGCGTCCTTCCTTATCCAGACTCACGATACTGTTAGAGCGCGCACGTTGATGAAGCAGTAGGGTAACCAGGGCATTGCGTTCCCGGTGGAAGTGCAGCATGGCCGTGAAATCCTGGTCGGTCAACACATCCCCATAGTATACCATGAACGCTTCTCCGGCGCCCAGAAAATCCCCCATCTTCTTAACGCCGCCTGCCGTCCCCAACAACTGCGGTTCATAGGAGTAGACTAGCTCGACGCCCAACCATGATCCGTCTCTAAAGTAGTCCTGAATGGCTTCTGGCATAAAGTGCAAATTGATTGCGATTTGGTCAAAACCGTGGCGGGCCAGATGACATACGATGTATTCCAGCATGGGGCGTCCTTCTAAGCGTAACATC
>QLUI01000336.1 GCA_018725345.1 Bacillota bacterium
ATGCCGCTTAACCGCAAATACCAACCTAAAATACTTTCGCCCCATACGGTGACAACAAATGCTGCAAACACCAGAAACGGACCAAAAGGAATCCCATCTTTGCGTTTTTTTAAACCCAAAGCCAAGAGCAGCCCACCAAGTAACCCCCCAGATAAAAAAGCTAAAAAAAGTAAAAGTAGCAGTTGCCCCCACCCAAACCAAAAACCGAGCACCGTCACCAGCTTAATATCACCGCCGCCCATACCTCCCCGGCTGACCACAGCCAAGAAAAGAAACAGCGCGCCACCCAGCAGACCTCCCCACAGTGACGTCGACCATGGAATCACCGGCTGCACAAAACGGAGCAGCAATGTATAGCTCAGCAGCGCTAGCACCAGCCGATTAGGTATAAGCTGGTGCTCTAAGTCAATAAAAAAAATCACCAGTAAAACAGCAAAAAAAGCAGCCTGGAACAAAAAATCAGGCCAACCGAAACGCAGAAACAGCCCGGTGAACACTAGCGCCGTTAAAAGCTCCACCCCGGGATAGCGCCAAGAGACTGACGAGCCGCATCCTCGGCAGCGACCTGACTGCAAGAAAAAGCTTAGCACCGGAATCAGCTCTGCTAACCTTAGCCGCCGCCCGCAGTCGGGACAAGCGGAAGGGGGGAAAACTATCGACTCCCCACGGGGAATGCGGTAAATACAAACATTAAGAAAGGAGCCTAAAAACAGGCTGATTAGGAAGACCGGCCACCACATTAGCGCAACACCCTCTCTAATTCCTTCAAAGTGTCAGCTTAAGCTTCGTCAGACAATCACCCTCAATACTTCCTCGATAGACGTAAAGCCCTGTTTTACCTTCATCAACCCGTCCTGCCTCATGGTCTGCATCCCTTGAGCTACCGCCATACGCAAAATCTCACTTGACGATTTCTGCTCGAGCGCCAAGCGCTGAATCTCCTCTGTCACCACTAGCAGTTCATAAATACCGATCCGGCCGGAGTATCCTGTGCCGCTGCAATGCATACAGCCGCCGCTTCTTGGCCTCCACAAATTCACCGTCTCTTCCAGTAAGGGGGGGAAGCCAGAGATAGCCTCAGCCATTTCCCGGGTAATGAGATAGGACTCCTTGCACTGCTGGCAAAGTAGTCTAGCAAGCCGCTGTGCCATAATTCCAACCACTGAAGAAGCAGTCAGATAAGGCTCCACTCCCATCTCCGTCAGACGGCTGATCGCACCGGCCGCATCATTAGTGTGGAGTGTAGTGAACACCATGTGCCCGGTTAGCGCCGCCTCGATCGCAATGCGCGCCGTTTCCCTGTCACGGATCTCACCAACCATGACAATATCCGGATCACTGCGCAAAATGGAACGCAACCCTGAAGCAAAAGTCAGTCCTGCCTTGGGATTGATCTGAACCTGGTTAATACCCTCCATCCGATATTCCACCGGGTCTTCCACCGTAATCACATTTTTCGCCGTCCGATCAACTGCACCTAGGCTGGCATAAAGAGTAGTGCTCTTTCCGCTGCCTGTAGGTCCGGTCACCGGAATAAAACCATAGGGCAGACTAACCAACTTCTTATAGGCATCCAGAATATTTGGTGCCACCCCAAGTTCTTCCAATGTGATGGTACGCTCAGTTCGCTCCAGCAACCGCAAAGTCAACCGCTCCCCGAAGCTCGCCGGCAACGATGCTACCCGCACATCGACAGTCTTACCTTCAATTTTAACCGACATCCGGCCATCTAGCGGAATGCGCCTCTCCGCAATATTCATTTTAGCCATTATTTTAAAGCGCGAGACGAGGGAGCCGTGCAGCTGCCTTGGCGGGCTCATCACATCATGCAGGACGCCGTCAATCCGAAAGCGCACCCGTAAAATCTTTTCATATACTTCAATATGGACATCGCTGGCTTTTTGCGTTACCGCCTGCGTCAAGATTACGTTGGCCAACTGCACCGCCGGCCGTTCTGTTCCTTCCTCAGTAGTTACGGTAGCCGCATCATCCATCTCGGTTGCCTGCCTGTCATCCCGCGCATGCTCGACATTCAAACTGGATTGGCTATAATTTTTTATTGCCGCATCAAGCTCGCTGTCTGTTACTACCACCGGCAAAATATTGTAACCCGTCAGAACCCGCAGGTCATCTAACGCCAAAATATCCAGAGGCTGCTGCATGGCTACCAGCAGCCTGCCCTCGGGAGAGAACGCAATAGGCAGGGCACGGTAACGCCTGGCTGCTTCAGGCAAAACAGTCAGCATGGCCACCGGATCCAGCGGGTAACTCTCCAGCGATAGGAACTGCACACCAGCCCGCTCCGCCACTACCCGAGCCACATCCTCCTCGGTGCAGTATTCAAGCCTTACCAAAATCCGCCCGAGTAACCCCTTGTCACCTTTTTTAAAATCCCGGTGACTAAGTGCCTGCTCCAACTGTTCTTGTGTAATAACTCCATCTTGGATAAGCCTTTTTCCCAATAACTCCTGCATATTTTCTCTCATTCTCTAGCCTCTCCCC
>QLUI01000337.1 GCA_018725345.1 Bacillota bacterium
CGAAAATTATCATTTGGCAAAAATTAGGGGTTAGCCTTTTTTCTTTTTTTTTGTGCCGCAACCAGCAGCGCCTCGAAAATTGCCTGCCCATGTCTGTAGTCGTCTGCCAACCACTCGGGATGCCACTGAACTCCCAGCGCAAAAAGATGACCGGGCAGTTCAATTCCTTCCGTTACCCCATCCGGCGCTACGGCAGAAACAACAAATCTGCCGGGTTGCTTTACCGCTTGATGATGCAGGCTATTAACCCGAATTTCTGTTGTTTGAAGGATCCGCCGGAGCAAAGACGACCGTCTTACTTTAACTTTGTGGATAGGATATGAACGGGGCGCTCTTTGCTGATGTTGTATTTTCTGAACGCCTGCCCCATCCAGATGAAGTGTCCCGCCTGCCGCCACCGCCATAATTTGTGCTCCGCGGCAAATCCCAAGTAGCGGGATACGTTTATCCAGCGAACGACGGGCAAGATACAACTCCATGGCATCCCTCTCCGGTTGCACATACCCTTGACCTGGCAAAGCATCCTCCCCATAAAGCCAGGCATCCGGGTCACCACCTCCGCTTAGGAGCAGCCCGTCAATTCCGTTAAGCATTTCCTGCCACTGATACCGACTCCCGCAAACCGGCAGAAGAAAAGGCACAGCACCTGTGTTGGCCACTGCCCGAACATAGGCGCTGCTTAATCTACTCTCATTATTTTTGAGATTGCAGGTGATCCCGATGCGCAAACTCAGTAAGATAACCTCCTAATTTTTGCATACAGCATACGCAACACCTAATTTCGTATGCTGTATGCCTATCAAAAATCTATTAATCCTAGGGATATTTTTAAGGCCTGACTTACTTTCTGCATCACACGGCCATCCAGTTCTGTCACTTTGCCCTGAAGACGTTGTTTATCAATAGTGCGAATTTGCTCAAGCAAGATAACGGAATCTTTCTCTAACCCATATTCCTTAGCTTCCACTTCCACGTGCGTGGGCAGTTTTGCTTTTTCAATTTGAGAGGTTATGGCGGCAATAATTACTGTAGGACTATATTTGTTTCCGACATCGTTTTGAATTACCAGCACTGGACGGACGCCACCTTGTTCTGAACCGACAACGGGACTTAAGTCGGCAAAAAAGATATAGCCCTTCTTCACTTCAGGTTTATTCACTTATTTCCCACCAGCAATTCGGCTATCAGATTAGCCTCATTTTCCACTTCGAAAGCCTCGTTTGCCAGCCGTAAGTTCAGTTTAGCCATTTCCTGATACCCTCTTTGCATTCTCTCTCGGATTTGTTGCTTTTCCCGCTCCGCCAAATACAGACGCATCGCATCACGAATAAAATCGGAACGCGTCCGCTTTTCATCGGCAACTATCCCATCTACTTCTTCTAACAAATTATGCGGAAGGCTGATCATAATCCGCTTCGTTTCTGCCAAGACAGACACCCCCAAGTTCAGTCTTCCCAAACATAGACCCGCGGTATCCTTCCGCTTATCCGGGTAACCAATTCATAGTTTATTGTGTCTAACCAACCAGCCACTTCATCCACGTGCAACAGGGCTTCCCCTTGGCGACCAAAGAGAACTGCCTCATCACCCGCCAGCACACCACCAATATCTTGCACATTAATCATGGTCTGGTCCATGCAAACACGCCCCACAACTGGCGCACGTTTTCCCCTCACCAATACCTGCCCAACGTTAGACAGTTTCCGAGGGTATCCATCAGCATAGCCTAGCGGCAAAGTGGCAATCCGCACTGGCCTATCGGCCACATAAGTGCTACCATAAGAAACTCCCGTTCCTGCCGGGATGTCCTTCGTAAAAATAATCCGTGCTTTTAAAGACATAGCCGGACGCAACGCCACAGTCGACCGTTTCACCTCTGCGGAGGGATAAAGGCCGTAAAGACTGATGCCGATGCGTACCATATCAAAATGAGTCTCCGACAAATCAATGCTTGCGGCACTGTTAGCCGTATGCTTGACAGGAATATTAATTCCCTGCGCTTCCAAGCGACTCAAAAGCTCGTTAAATCGTTTAAGCTGCCAACAAGCAAAACTTTTATCAGACTGGTCGGCGGACGCAAAATGAGTGTATATTCCATGCAGCATCAGTCCCTGCCGCGCCGCCACATGAGCAATAAAGTCGTCTGCTTTTTCACAGGGAAAACATCCTACCCTACCCATTCCCGTATCGACTGCAACGTGAACAGCAAGCGCTTGTGCGCTATTTCTTGCAGCGCGGGCAAAAGCGTCTGCCTCCTCCAAAGTAAAAACAGAAGGTGTCAGATTATACCTGCAAAGATACGGGGCGTATTCGGCCGGAGTGAAGCCAAGAATCAAAATTGGCAGATCAAAGCCGCTTTCACGCAGGCGTACGGCCTCTTCCACCAGCCCGACACCAAGAAATGAAACACCGGCGGCCACCGCCACCCGGGCTACCTCAACAGCCCCATGACCATACCCGTCGGCCTTAACAATAGCCATAATCGATGTT
>QLUI01000338.1 GCA_018725345.1 Bacillota bacterium
GCGAACTGGGCGATGGCTTAAAGCCCTGGAGATTGCAGGGTATCTCTTTGAGGATGAAGGTTACTCCAGCAGCTACCTGGAGGAGATTAAGGACTTCATCCTCACAAGCAGGGAAGGTCTATCCGAACCTGAAAGGAAAGGAGATGGTCATGCCAGCTAAAGACTTGACTGGTAAGACAGTCTATGAGTTGGACTCCGAGGACTTTGAAAAGCTCTTTTGCAGGAGATGTAAAGAGAACAGCAGCTGTCCCAAAGACCCCAGGACAATGAAGGTTTGTCAAGTCCTGATTGACAGCGGGATATGGTATCAAGTCAACCGATAAATCAGAAGAAGCAATAAGCCCGACCCTGGGCAAGTCGGGGAGGGGAAAATCTGCCCAAAAAGGAGGTGATTTGAAATGGGACTCGATATATCAACTTTCACCACCACATCACCCATTGAAAGGCCGGAACTTCTGATAGTCTATGAGTTTGCTCAAGCTCTGGCAGGGGAATGCTCTTGTTTCGGTGAAGGCCAGGCCTTCGGGTGGTTCACCAGAGAAGGGGTTATGAAGGTGTTAGATGCCCACGCCATATCGGAACATCTAACCCATAGAGAGAAGGTTCAAATCCAGGACTGGATAAACAGCCTTCCCTGGAATGAGCATAACGGCATTCAGCTTTACTTCAACTGGTAAGAGCTAAACGTAAGGGATAGCCCGACCCTGGGCAAGTCGGGAGGGGGATATTCTTGCTCGGAAAGGGGGTGAAAACAGTGCATCACACCAAGGATCAGGTAATAGATGAGGTGGCGAGTTGGATTGACACAACGGTTCTAGCAGAGATGATGGTGAGCCACCTTGAGGAGGAAGGGGAAGAGCCCACAGTAGATAGGTGTAAAGAACTGTGGTACGCAGTGTTGGAAAGACTAATCTTTACACCTATACTTGTGGATTAACCAGGCTTCCGCCTGGGGGGTCGGCGGAGCAGAAGTAGACCCCCCAACCAGCCCGGCTCTGGGTAGCCGGGGAGGGAGAAGTCTGCCTAAAAAGGAGGAGTGATGTCTGAAGAGCGCAAGGGTTATCCATGGCCGGCATCAGCGCTTACACGAAGGGAAATGGCGATTCTCTCCTACTGGAGAGAGAAGACGGGTATGCCGATAACTGAAGTTCTCCGTCAGGCGGTCATAGAAATGGATATTCGGCATGAGCAACAAGGTAAGAAAACTGAAGGATAGCCTAGCCTCAAGCAAGCTGGGAAAGTGGAGGTCTGTCTAAGAGCCCGACCCTGGGCAAGTCGGGAAAGGGAAAGTCTGCCCGAGAGGAGGTGATAAGGATGAAGTTGCTAACCAAAGAGTTGAGGGAGAAACTACCCAAGCTCTACAAGACTAAGGATCTCCCTCTCGAAGAGAAGATCGCAGTGGTGAAGTTCTTCACTCCGTGGACATATTGGACATGGTATGCCGTGGAGTTTGACGGCGATGACCTGTTCTGGGGGTGGGTACATGGCCACGAGAAAGAATGGGGTTACTTCTCACTCAAGGAGATGGAATCAATACGAGGCCCCGGTGGGCTAGGTATTGAAAGAGATTTATACTTTAGGCCCACCAAGATTAAAGACCTGAACGGAACGATCTAAAGGAGGCCGCCCTGGGGCCGGCGGGATAGAAATAGACCCCCCAACCAGCCCGACCCTGGGCAAGTCGGGAAGGGATAAGTCTGCCCGGAAAGGGGGTAAAATGGACGCTAAATTGAGGCAGGAGATTGAGGAGTTATTAGCCGAAGCTACCTTACGAGAATTCTGCACTGACCTGCAGCCCTACTTTAACCGAATTATGCCCCTCAACGATGAGGCAGAGGATGCCTTGACCGCTATCTTTCGGGGTTACCTGGCATCATCCTCATCACCTGTCAGGGCAATGTGGAAAGCCTTTATTGCAGGACAGGCCTGGCAAAGGGTAGCAGATGAAGCCGAGCTGGCAAGCAGGGAGTAGAGGGATTAGCGCAAGGAAGGGGCGGGAGCGATAGGGGAACTGCGCCTAAAATCAAGACAGAAAGGAGGTGAAACCATGTCTATCAGATGGAGTGCCCTCAAGGTGAGTGAGGCTATGGATAAGGTGGAGTACCAGGTCAACCTGGCGGAGGTGTTTCTTCCCGAGGCCAGGTCAATAGCAAGCCAGGTCAGGCAAGTAGACAACCTGCCGGGATACCTGGACGACCGCCTTTGCCGGCTGATCTTCACGATTGAGCGGCTAGACGAGGTTAAGGCAGCCATAGAATCTGTCCGCAAGTCTATCCCTGACGGAGCGATAGAGGCGGAGCGAAAGCGTCTACGGCGTGGCAGCCAGCAATCGCTGATCCCTGGACCCCTGGGCCAGCCAAGGGGCAGGCCTGGCCAGGGACAGGTCTAAGAATCGCCAGGTTCCAGGGGGTAGGTCTGCCCAAAATCTGAGAGAAAGGGGGTGATAGAAGTGACAAGCCAGTTGAGCCTGTTTGAAGAGGC
>QLUI01000339.1 GCA_018725345.1 Bacillota bacterium
AAAACTATCCTGAAATACCGTCGTCATTCGCCGTCTGGCGGATAACAGGCTTTTTCCCGTCCGGCAGGGCAGCCCGTGAAACAGGACCTCCCCCCTGGTCGGCTTAATCAAGTAGGACAAGGCTTGCAAAAGGGTGCTCTTGCCTGCCCCGTTTGGCCCGATCACGGCCATGACTTCGCCTGGCCGGATGGCCAAGTGGGGAATATCCAAGATGGCGCGGGTTCCCCTAGTCACCCTGGAGTCCTTTGACCAGCAAGACCTGTTCCATTACCTCCCACCACCCCGTTGCTGGATTTTGGTTAAAGACATGGTGATCGCAAAAGCCAAGGCTAAGAGGATAATGCTTAAGGCAATGGCCATGGCAAAGCAACCCCTGGAAACCTCCATCACAACTGCAGTGGTAAGCACCCTGGTATGTCCCCGGATATTACCTCCTACCATCATGGACGCGCCAACTTCAGACACCACACCGCCAAAGCCGGCGATGATTGCAGCCAATAGGGACAGCCTGGCTTCCCGAATCAATAACCACCAGAGCTGCCACCGGGAAGCGCCCATGGCCAGGATCTGCAGGGTTAGCTTCGGGTTTAACTGCTGCACCCCGGCCATGGTAAATCCGGTCACCAGAGGCAAGGCGATCAGAGACTGGGCAATGATCATTGCGGTTGGAGTATACATCAGGCCGAAAAACCCCAAGGGGCCATGGCGCCACATTAAAATACTTACAAAAAGCCCCACAACGGTAGAAGGTACCCCCATCCCGGTGTGTTGATGACGGAAACCGCCAAATTCCGGCCGCGGAAGCGCTGCAGGGCCAGGAAAACGCCAAGGGGGACGCCAATGATAACGTTAATTAAGGTGGCGGTTCCAGAAACCTGCAATGTCAAAAGGGTGACTTGGATCATTTCCGGGTCACCGGCAAGCAAAAGTTTGACGGCCTGGACCAGGCCTTCCCAGATCAGTTCCATCTGTTTTCTCCCAAAAAGTATATTTTAAGCAGTTCGCGGCAAAAACGCCGGTTTCATGATCACAGGTCAACTGTTTTGATTTTAGCGTTACTTGCCCAAATCCTCTACCTTTTTGCCGGCGGCAGGAAAGAAGAGGGGTTGGCCAAATTTGTCTACTCCAAACTTGGCGGTTGCTGCTTGGGCCGCCGGCGAAAGCATAAAACCGGCAAACGCCTTTGCTCCTGTGGCATTGACCTTGCTGAATTTGTCCGGATTGACCCGCTTCACATGGTAGATGTTTAAAAGGGCTGCTTCACCTTCAACTAATATGTCCAAGGTCAAATGTTGTTTCTGCGCCAGGTAAGTACCCCGGTCGGTAAGGGTGTAGCCTCGCTTTTCGGAGGCAATATTTAAAGTCTGGCCCATGCCGAACCCGGTTTCCAGGTACCAGTTGCCCTTTGTCTCAATCTTGGCCTGTTTCCAAATGGACATTTCTTTGATGTGGGTACCGGAATTATCGCCCCGGGAAATAAACAGGCTTTCTTTTGCAGCAATTCTGGCTAAGGCTTCCGCTGCTGTTTTCATGCCTTTAATGCCGGCAGGATCGCCGGCAGGGCCAACGATGATAAAATCGTTATACATGAGCAGCTCGCGACTGATGGCATTGCCAGATGCCAGCAAAGGCTTCTCTTTCTCAGGGGCGTGAACCAGGAGCACGTCAGCTTCTCCTCTTTCTCCCATAGCAAGGGCTGCGCCTGATCCAACGGCGATGGTTTTTACGATATAGCCTGTCTCTTTTTCAAACATGGGGATCAATTTGTCTAACAGGCCGCTGTCTTGGGCGCTGGTGGTAGTAGCCAAAATTATCTCTTTTGCCGCCGGCTGGGCAGGGGGAAGGCTCTTGGCCGGGTCTGGTTCGGCTGCCGGGGGCGAAGAACAACCTGTCCCGGTTATAACTGTAATTAATAGCAATAAAAGGATGGGGGGAATTATTCTTTTAAACATCCGGTTTTCCTCCTAAAAAATTATACTTTGAGCAAAACGAGAGGTTTTTTAGGTATTTTTTAGGTATGTAGTAAAAAATCATCAGGCGTTATGCTTTGGAATGCATAACGAAGCTAAAAATTATTAGCTGAAATACTTTGAAAAAGCGTGGTCGATGGCCAGATCCACCTCCCTTTTGAAATTGAAATACTTTTTGACTAAGTCCCGGCCTTTCGGGGTTAAAAAAGCTCCGCCGCCGTTTTCACCTCCTGTTTGGGTATTAAGGAGTTTAATTCCTAAACGGGATTCCGATTTTTTGATCATGCCCCAGGCCTTGCGGTAAGAAATGTTTAAACTGGTTGCAGCCTTGGAAATAGACCCTAGTTCGTCTATACTTTTAAGTAGATTTGCCATCCCGTCACCGAAGACATGGCCATCTTCTTCTAACCACAACCTGTGCTGGGCCTTCATCTGCTCTCGCTCCTTCTCTGGTTATACTGCTGCGTGCATAACGCTTATAATG
>QLUI01000034.1 GCA_018725345.1 Bacillota bacterium
CTTAGAGGTGGGGCCTTAACCCAAAAGAAAAACCAAGATCAAAAAGTGTGCAGGTATAAAATGATCGTGACGGAAAAAGCTTATGCCAAGATTAATTTAATTCTGGATGTAGTGGGAAAGCGGTCTGATGGCTATCATGAGATTAGGACTGTTATGCAAAGCCTTTGCCTGTGTGATACCATAACTTTATCCAAGAATAGTA
This sequence comes from Bacillota bacterium, assembly GCA_018725345.1. Lineage (GTDB taxonomy): Bacteria > Bacillota > Dethiobacteria > Dethiobacterales > Dethiobacteraceae > GPS1B09. The sequence continues at coordinate 203 of QLUI01000034.1, forward strand.
ATGGGCAAATTTCACTGGACTGCAATGTGGCGGAGCTTCCGGTGGGCGCTGGGAATTTGGCCTGGCAAGCGGCTAGTTTGATTCAGGCGGAATACGGAGTGGCTGAAGGCGTCCACATTAATCTTAAAAAGAGGATTCCTGTGGCAGCGGGATTGGGTGGCGGCAGCTCAAATGCCGCCGCCGTGTTGCGAGGGTTGGTGCGTTTATGGGGACTAACTCCTAAAGGGGGAGAGCTGTCCGCCTTAGCGTCAAAGTTAGGCTCGGATGTTCCGTTTTGCCTTTCCGGCGGCACTGCGCTGGGGACTGGCCGAGGGGAAATAGTAACTGTATTGCCTTCGTGTCCTCAATTTTATGTTGTCTTGGCAAATCCCGGTTTTCCGGTATCTACAGCCAGCGTCTATCAAAATTTTCGTTTCGAGGGCAATAAAGAAAGAGCAGATATTGAAGGGATGATTGCAGCTATTGCTAGTGCTGAGCAGAGTGGCATTTTAGTGCGGCTTGCCAATACTTTAGAGTCGTCAACCTTTTTGCTCTACCCGCTTGTGGAAGAATTAAAAGATAAAATGGGACAAATGGGATCAGCACTAATGTGTGGGAGCGGAGCAACAGTTTTTGCCCTATTCACGGAGGCTGCGGCAGCTCGGAGGCTGCAGCAAACGCTGCTCGATGCCGGAACAACAGCTTGGCTGACGGAGACGATTTAGAACTGACAGGAGGGACCAGGATGTTTGATGTCGTAATTTTGGCTGGAGGCGGAAAAGAAAAAGAATTGGTCGAATATACGGGCTTGCCAAACAAAGCTTTTATCCCGATTCATGGTAAGCCGATGTTGGCATACGTCCTGGAGGCACTGAAAAGGACGGGTGAAGTGGGCAGAGTTGTGGTGGTAGGGCCGATAAAAGAGCTGGCACCCCTGATTGAGCGTTATGGGATTATCGCCGTGCCTGAAGTTCGCAACGTCCCTGAAAACTTGCGGAATGGCGTTGCCGTCCTTCAACCCAGAGCCCACTTTTTGATTGTTGCCGCGGATCTACCGTTTTTGAAAGCGGAGGCTGTTAGTAGTTTTATCAAACAATGCAAGCCTTACGAATGGGATTTTTATTACCCTATTGTGAGTAAAGAAGATAACGAACGGCGATTCCCCGGTGTGAAGCGGACATATGTGAAGCTTCGCGATGGCACTTTTACCGGAGGCAATTTGTTTTTGCTGAACCCGGCCAGCTTAAACAATGCTCTATCTCGCCTTGAGCAGGTATTTTCTCTCCGGAAAAGCCCTATAAAACTTGCCGGACTGTTGGGGAGCAAGTTTATTTTTCGCTTCATACTAAGGCAGCTTACTCTGTCTGAATTAGAGGCACGCTTCTCTGTCTTATTTGCTTTGAGTGGGAAGGCAGTAGTTACCAGTTTTCCTGAAATTGGTACCGATGTAGACAAACCAACAGATTTAGAATTGGCAAAAAGGGAGTTATTGTAGCTGGCTATTTGTTAAATATTTCCTAGCTGAAGCAGGAATTTTTCTCTTCTTGTGGAAATAGCACAAGAAGAGCAGACTGAGGCTGGGAAAGGCGGTGAGATCATGAAAGTTACCGATGTTAGAATTAGGAAAATGAATAGTGACGGTAAGATGAAAGCTATTGTCTCAATTACATTGGAGCATCAATTTGTTGTTCACGACGTGCGGGTAATCGAAGGGAATAACGGGTTGTTTGTGGCCATGCCCAGTAAACGTACGCCTGACGGAGAATTTAAAGATATTGCTCATCCGATTACATCAGAAACGCGTGAGATTATTCAGTCAGCAGTTCTTGTGGCGTACGGCTTAGAACTAGAGAGAGAACTAGTCGGAGCGTAATTCTGGAGTAGAGAGCTCCTTTTTTTTTGTCTTTTGACAAATAGTGAACTCGTTTAAGCAAAGCTTAAACATCGGGGAATCAGGTGGAGAGTCTACTCCACCTGATTAAAAACTCCCACCTACGCTTCGCTTAGATGTGGGGCCTTAACCCAAAAGAAAAACCAAGATAAAAAAAAACATGATAAAGAGTAAACGGTAGTATTAGCTATTTTTGTGAGGTATAATCACTTTACTGGCAAGGAGGGAAAAGATATGACTGATGTGACAGCCGTGATTCTTGCAGCAGGTGAAGGAAAAAGAATGAAGTCGGAGCGGCCGAAAGTGCTTCATGAAATTTGTGGTCGTCCTTTGCTAGGCCATGTGCTTGCTACGCTGGAAAATCTCTGTACAGATAAAATTCTTGTGATAGGCCATGGCGCAGCAGAAGTAGAAGCTGCATTTGGCCGGTCTGTCCGATACGCGATCCAAGAAGAACAATTGGGAACGGGACATGCTGTGATGCAGGCGGCCCCACAGCTTTCCGGCAGAGGGGAAGTAATGATTCTCTGTGGCGACACACCACTCCTTTCCAGAGAGACATTAGCCGGACTGCTGAAAGAACACAGGCGAACCGCGGCAGTTGCTACAGTACTTACAGCCATTGTGCCAAATCCATTTGGGTACGGTAAAATTATTCGTTCTGTCTCCGGTGCGTTAGAGAAGATTGTGGAAGAAAAAGATGCAAGTGATCAGGAAAAGACAATTGCGGAAATTAATACAGGGACATACGTCTTTGCGGCAGAGGCGCTGCTTGATGTCCTTAAGCGTTTGAGCAACAAGAATTTCCAAGGGGAATATTATCTGACCGATTGTATTGCCCTTTTGATCGACAAGGGGCTGAGGGTATCCTCGTTCTGTTTGGAGGATTATCGTCATGCTCTTGGTGTAAATGACCGCAGCCAACTTGCTCAAGCAGCTTTCTTGCTTCGACAGCAGATTAATCAACGCCTGATGATTTCCGGGGTAACAATGGTAGACCCGGCTACTACTTATGTAGATATTGATGTTCGTGTCGGGCCTGATACCACCCTTTTTCCTAATACCACTTTACTTGGTTCGGTGGAAGTCGGTAAGGGGTGCATCATTGGCCCTAATACAGAGATTAAAGATAGCATTATTGGCGACGGTGTGACTGTGCGGCATTCGGTGCTCAGCGGCTGCATACTGGCAGACAATGTAACGGTAGGTCCGTTTGCCCAGCTACGCCCAGAGACGGTGTTGCGTCAAGGAGTAAAAGTAGGAAATTTTGTAGAGATTAAAAAGTCAGATATTGGGAATAATTGCAAAATACCTCATCTTTCCTATGTGGGTGATGCTCAGGTTGGCAGCCATGCCAATCTCGGCGCGGGAACCATCGTAGTTAATTATGACGGTCAGGAAAAACACTGCACAGTAATAGGCGAGCAAGCATTTGTCGGTTGCAATAGCAACTTGGTAGCGCCGGTCACTATTGGCAAAGGCGCATTTGTGGCTGCCGGCTCAACCATCACTAAAGATGTACCGCCCGGAGCTCTTTCGCTGGCAAGAGCCAAGCAGGTAAATAAAGACGGAATGGCAGCTCGCTTTATTGAAACCAGAAAGAGTGACGATTTTTGCTGAACAAGGCAGGAAATCCCGTGTGAAAAGCGAACATTCAATCTTTGCAAGTTAAAGGGTTAGGAGGGTATGGCGTGTATCGAGGGCGAAAACTGCAGATATTTAGCGGTACGGCGAACATGCAGCTGACAGAAGAAATTGCCGAACGTGTGGGTGTGCCCCTAGGGCAGGTTGAAGTGAAACGCTTCAGTGATGGTGAAATTAGTATTTATATTGGCGAAAGCGTGCGTGGCTCCGATGTTTTTATAGTACAGCCCATTAGCTGTCCGGCTAACGAAAACTTAATGGAACTGCTAATTATGATGGATGGGATGAAAAGGGCTTCTGCCAAAAGCATTAATACCGTTTTGCCTTATTATGGTTATGCGCGACAGGATCGAAAAACAAGAGCACGCGATCCTATCACTGCAAAGTTAGTGGCAGATTTGCTTACTACTGCCGGCGCAGACCGTGTTATTGCCATGGATTTGCATGCCGGCCAGATTCAGGGTTTTTTTAATATCCCGGTAGACCATTTAAAGAGCCTGCCAATTTTGGCAAAATATTTTCAGCAAAAGGTGTTTGCCGATGCTGTTGTAGTGTCTCCTGACGTGGGCGGAGTGACGCGAGCTCGGGAACTGGCAGAGCGACTACAGTTACCGATTGCCATTATTGATAAACGGCGACCGGAACCAAACGTGGCTGAAGTGATGAATATTATCGGTAAAGTAAAGGGAAAAACTGTGATCATGATTGATGATATTATTGATACTGCCGGAACTATCTCGCTTGGCGCTCACGCTCTTTTGGAGCAGGGGGCAAAAGAAATATATGTCTGTTGTACGCACCCGATATTATCCGACCCGGCGCTGGAACGTTTGGAAACGGCACCTGTTAAAGAAATTATTGTTACTAACACCATTCCTCTCGGGGGAAAAAAGTTGGACAAAATTCGCGTCCTGTCTGTGGCTTCGCTCATTGGTGATGCCATTATTAGGATTCATGAAGAACTCTCTGTTTCTAAGCTGTTTGACTGATTAAATTAAGCCGGCCTAGGTAGTTGGAGGCTAAGAGGATATGAACAGAAAGAGCAAAGCGGAGACGATTGTTATTTTCGGTTTGGGCAATCCCGGTTTAAAATATTTGTTTGCACGGCATAATGCGGGATTTCGTGCAGTGGACTGTATTAGCATTGCTGCAAAGATCCCTCTGTATAAAATGAGCCACCAGGCATACTGGGGTAAGGGTCAATTCATCGGCAGTGACGTGGTGCTGGCTAAGCCCATGACTTATATGAATAACAGCGGTCTGGCGGTAGCTGCTCTCTGCAGTAATTTTGGCGTACCTCCGGAGAGGATGCTGGTCGTTTATGACGACATGGATTTACCGCTTGGCACACTGCGTCTGCGACCTCAGGGGGGAAGCGGTGGACACAATGGGCTTAAATCGATTATTTATCAGCTGCAGACCGAATCGTTCCCTCGCATGCGGATAGGTATCGGTCGCTCTACGTTAGCCGAGGCGGCAGATTATGTGCTGGAAAGTTTTTCTCAGGCTGAGGAGGAAGTGTTAGCTGAGACGTTAAATCACGCGGTCAGAGCAGCTGCCTTGTTTGTTGAGGAAGGGTTCATGGCAGCCATGAACCGATTCAATGTTCATGCTTAAAAAAAGCCTTTACAAGCCTCTGAAGACATGCTAAAGTAGGTTTCAATATCAAATCGTAAAGACAGTGATGGAGAAAAGTAAGGCATTTACGGTCTTACAGGGAGGGTGCGCCAAAGATTGAGAGCGTCCCAGATACGTTTTGCCCCAAGTTCCCTCCGGAGTCGTAGGCTAAGCTGCTAAGTAGGCCGAGCCGGGAATCCCTCCCGTTAGCCTGGGACAGGTCTCGGAAAACGTGATGTTTTCCCGCATCTGCGATTGAGTGAGCGCTACTGTGCGCTAAATTGGGTGGTACCGCGGAAGATACCCCGTCCCTTTTCTGGGTCGGGCTTTTTTGTTTTGCCGGAAGGCAAAGATGTTGATGACGGGTGAAGAAGTAAAAATAGGAGGTATGTTGTCATGTTAGCCAGTATCGCCTATCTTGGGCCGGTTGGCACTTTCTCCGAAGAGGCGGCTAAGCGCTTTGCCGGCATTTTAGGGGGAGAATGTCACCTTACAGCATGTGCCACTATTACCGCCTGCGCCGATGCAGCGGAAGACGGGGTGGCACAATATGCAGTAGTGCCGCTAGAAAACTCCTTGGAGGGTTCTGTTCATGAAACATTAGATGTTTTAACGACGGGACTGCAACTAATGATTGTGGCTGAACTGATTTTAGTCATTAAACACGCGTTGTTAGTTGTCCCGGAGCATACAGGAGACATTAGTAAAATCTATTCCCATCCCCAGGCTTTGGCCCAGTGCAGGAATTATTTGCGCCGTCAATGGCCCAAGGCACAGTTGCTGCCTCTGTTAAGCACTGCGGATGCTGCGGCGTTTGTTGCTCGTGAAGGGACAGGTATTGCCGCCATCGGCAGCATAAATGCCGCAAAGCAATATGGTCTACGGGTATTGGCCAAGGAAATTCAGGACAGTGAAAACCAGACACGTTTTGTAGTTTTGGGCAAAGGAGCGGCAGTGCCCGGTCAAATTCTGAAAACCTCTCTGTTATTTTCTGTGAAGAATGTGGCTGGCAGTTTGTTCGATGTGCTTCAGGCCTTTGCCGCAAATAAGGTTAACTTGACACGGATTGAATCGCGGCCGGCAAAACGACAGTTGGGAGATTATATCTTTTTTGTGGATATAGACGGTTCTCCTGACGACATTAATGTGAAAATTGCGCTCAGGCAAGTTGCTGTCAACGCGGTGATGCTGAAGTTATTAGGCTCTTATCCGGTTCTTGTTTGACGTTGGCATAAATTCCGGCAATCTAGTTAATAATAGGGTGAAGTAATGTACGGAGGTTGTCATGAATTGGGTAGCTGCGGGACTGCCATCGGCGGCAGCAGCATATGTTATGAACCGTTTTGCCTATGAAGTGCGGCAGGAATTATAGCTGCTTTTTTGGCACATGCGCTCTCGAACGCAGTCATACTCCTTCGTTCAGTAAAGAGGTGAGAAATGCTGATTGTCTGGATCTGCCGAAACTGCGGACGCAGGATGGCGAGCGTGGAAGCATGCCAAGATAACCCGCGGGTGTCTGCGTTGACGGCGCAGGCAGAAGACGATATAATAGAAATTGACAGTTCGGGGAAGATGACCATTTATCTATTGTGTGAGGACTGTCTGGAAACCATTGGCACGGAGGAAGAAAGTGACATTATTTTTTTGCGCGGACCGGAAATTCATTAATCGACCGGTCATAGTCTACAGAGGCCTTGTGAAAAACAAGGCCTATTTTATGTTTGCATAGGAAATTATCTCTTTCAGGGAAGCTACGATCCTATGCAAGGGGGACGCTCCGGGGGAATCCCCCTTATTCTTGCGGGGTGCTCAGGACCGTCAGGTCAACGCGATGTGGTGGCAACCCATAGCGGATAAAAAAGACGTATCCCAAGCAAAAAACACAAAGCGTCTTTTTTATTGCATAGGAAATTATCTCTTTCAGGGAAGCTACGATCCTATGCAAGGGGGACGCTCCGGGGGAATCCCCCCTTATTCTTGTTTCCCGCAGAGATAATCTCTGGGTTAAAACTACGGGAGGGCACTAAATGCTAAAAAAACTTGCCTCTGAACTATTGGCTATCCCGCAACTTGCTCCGCTTTTTGATGGCCTGGAAGGCACGATTCGAGCCCAGTTAGTTTATGGTTTGGATGATAGCGCCAGGAATCTGATGATGGCAGCCGTTCGTATCCATACAGGCAGGCCTGTGCTTCTAGTGGCGCACGATTCGCTTCAAGCTACAAAAATTTTTGAAGACTTGCTTGCTATCTTTAACGAAGAAGAAGTTTTCTACTTCCCCTCTCGGGACTTGTTTTACGGTTATACTCTGCTCTCTGCCAGCAAAGATGCGGCTGCGCAGAGAATCGCCGTACTGAAGGCACTGGCAGCCGGGAAAAACATTTTTGTGGTGACAACGATTTCAGCATTATTGACAAAAATGGCTCCGTTTGCGCCATGGCAGAATGCCTGTTTTTCCATCTCCTGTGGCCAGCAGCTATCTTTAGATTCCTTGCTCTTAGCGCTGACGTCTGTAGGCTACGAACGCGTGGAGATTGTGGATGTTCAAGGCCAAATTTCGCTCAGGGGAGGCATTTTAGATATTTTCCCGGTAGGGGAACCGTATCCCTATAGGCTAGAATTTTTTGGGGACGTGGTAGATTCAATTCGCTGTTTTGAGCTGTTGTCGCAGTGTTCACGTGAGACGGTCTCTGTTTTAGAGATCACTCCTTCCAGAGAGATGGTAGTGGGAGATGCAGAGCGGGCGGAAGCGTCGGCTGAGCTGCAAGCAGAAATGCGGCTGCTTGCCGAACAGACTGGCAAGCGGGCCTGTCCCGAGGCGGGAGGGCGTTTGCGTGAAATAGTCTCGGAACATCTTGAGCTGGTTAGGGAGGGAGTCTATTTCCCCGGCATGGAGCAGTATCTTCCTTATTTCTACGCTAAGGCTGCCTCACTGCCAGACTATTTTCCCAAAGAGACTTTGCTTTTTGTGGATGATCCGCTTCGCTGCCAGCAGGCGGCGGAACAACTTCTTAGCCAGTTAGGAGAAATGCAAAGCACTCTGCTCGCCCAAGGAGATATTATGTCAAGGCAGGCAGAACCTGCATGGACGTATGGTGAAGTTTTGGCAAATCCAGCTCGACAGCTTGTTGCTTTTTCACTTTTTACTCACAGTAGTACTCAGCACACCTACCGACGGACCATCTCGCTTAGTGTAAAGCCTGTCCCGCGCTTTCTTGGTCAATGGGATCTTTTTGCGGAGGAAGTAGGGCACTGGCGCAGGCAGGGTTATCGGACGGTGATCCTTACCTCATCACGCGAACGCAGCACAGGTATTGCCGATGTATTGGCAGATAAAAATATTCCTGCTCATTATACTCTTTCTGAGCCGGAGTTTCTCCCCCGTACTGTTGTACTTTTGCATGGCACGCTTGAGGCCGGATTTGTGATTCCGGCTGTGAAATTAGCTGTGTTAGCAGAACAGGACATTTTGCCGCAAAAGAAAAAACGTCGACGGATTAAAGGGAAAGAAGGCATGCTGGTCGGCGATTATCATGAATTACAACTTGGCGACCATGTGGTACATGAACAGCACGGCATCGGGCAATATCTGGGGTTGCGCACTCTGGCAGTAGGGGGTACGCAACGGGATTACCTGTATATCCAGTACGCCGGTAATGACAAGCTCTTCATCCCTATAGAACAGATTGGCCTGGTTCGTAAATATATCGGGGTGGAAGAAAAAAAGCTTAAACTGCATGCTTTGGGCGGCGGCGAGTGGAGTAGAGCGAAAGCGCGGGTTCAGGCTTCAGTACAGGATTTGGCCAAAGAACTACTGTCCCTTTATGCTGCCAGAGAAAGTGAGCCTGGCCACCAGTTTTCCCCTGATCATCCCTGGCAAAAAGATTTTGAGGCAGCATTTCCATATGAAGAAACTCCGGATCAACTGCAGACCATTAGGGAAGTAAAGGAGGACATGGAAAAAATACAGCCTATGGATCGCCTTCTCTGTGGAGATGTGGGTTACGGGAAGACTGAAGTCGCTTTGCGAGCAGCTTTCAAAGCAGTAATCGACGGGATGCAGGCGGCATTTTTAGTCCCCACCACCGTTTTGGCACAGCAACACCACCGCACTTTTATAGACAGGCTGGCAGGCTTTCCTGTAACAGTAGGCGTGTTAAGCCGCTTTCAAAGCGCGGCAGAACAAAAAGCGACCCTTTGCGGATTGCGGGAAGGGCAGATTGACTTGGTGGTGGGCACCCATCGCCTGCTCTCCCGAGATGTACGCTTTAAGAATTTGGGAATCCTGGTGGTTGATGAGGAACAGCGCTTTGGAGTCCGTCATAAAGAGCGGATAAAAATGTTAAAGAAAAATTTGGATGTGTTGACTATTACGGCCACGCCAATTCCCAGGACGCTCCATATGTCCATGGTGGGTGTCCGGGATATATCTGTGATTGAAACGCCCCCTGAGGATCGTTATCCGATTCAAACTTATGTATTGGAATACGCCGATACATTAATTCGGGAAGCAGTAGGACGAGAGTTGAGTCGGGGAGGACAGGTATATTTTGTGCATAATCGAGTGCAATCGATTGATCGCTGGGCGACCCGGCTTAGAGAGTTGCTGCCTGGGGTGCGCTTAGCGGTGGCACACGGGCAGATGGCAGAGGACCGATTGGAAGAGGAGATGCTTGCTTTTTTGCACGGAGAATACGATCTGCTGCTCTCCACAACGATCATTGAGGCGGGCCTAGATATCCCAAATGTTAACACTATGATCATTCATGATGCCGACAAATTCGGGTTGGCACAACTCTATCAGTTGCGAGGCCGAGTAGGTCGTTCCAACCGGATTGCCTATTGCTATCTTACGTATCAAAAAGATAAGGTACTGACGGAAGCGGCAGAAAAAAGGCTGCAGGCGATCAATGAGTTTACTGAACTTGGTTCTGGATTTAAAATTGCTTTGCGTGATTTGGAAATCCGTGGCGCCGGTAATATCCTGGGGACGGAGCAGCACGGGTTTATGATGACGGTTGGTTTTGATTTATACGTGAAGTTGTTGGAAGAAGCCATCCGCACCTACCAGGGCGAAGTGCGAGTAAAGAAAGTGCCTGCAAGAATTGAAGTGCAGGCAGATGCCTACCTTCCTGCCAGTTATATCGCGGACGCAAGGCAAAAGGTCACTTTTTATCAAAAAGTTGCCTCTGTGGAGGAAATTCAGGAAATTGATGAAGCAAGAAAAGAACTTTCTGACCGCTATGGTCCTTTGCCCCCTGCAGCGCAAAACCTGCTAAACGTGGCGCACATCAGGCT
>QLUI01000340.1 GCA_018725345.1 Bacillota bacterium
AGAAATGTAATACTAAGGGTGGAATATGTTCGGGTTATTTAGATTTGGGATTTCATTGGAAAAGGAGGTGGAAAAGAATTTGACCTTTGCCTACGATTCTGTTAAGATAGAGGAAGAAAATAAGGAGGTTCTGGAGTGTCAGTTTGTAACCACATCTTGAAGCCAGGACACTTTAATTGCGGAGTACTACTCCGAAAATAGCTCCGCTAGGTAGCAGCGAGATTTATCCTCGGCAACGGCGTGGCGGGGGGGACAAGCCCCTGTGCTACGTTTTGATGATTTACTGGTGGGAGCCGTCCATGGGGTTTATTCAGACTCGCTATCAGGTTCACGGTTTGCTGATACCGTTACTTGTGATATGATATATTCCATGTCTATCTGTGATTTATGGTTTTGTGCCGCAAAAAAAGGAGGTAGGGAAAATGCAAAAGGGAATGGAACCTATACTGAAGGAGGAGAGAATATTTTATCCTCCTCAGGAGTTAAGCCGGAAGGCTTATATCAAGAGTATGGAGGAATATGAAGAGCTTTACAAGGAATCAATAGAGGAGCCGGAAAAATTTTGGGCCAGACAGGCAGAGGAAAATATCATCTGGTTTAAGAAGTGGGATAAGGTAATGGAACATGACTTTTCCAGGATAGGGGAAGTTGAAGAACCATATGTCAAATTCTTTGAAGGTGGAAGACTTAATGTCTCTTATAACTGTCTGGACAGGCATCTGAGCACGTGGCGGAGAAATAAAGCCGCCCTTATCTGGCAGGGAGAAAAAGAGGAAGAAAAATGTACTCTTACCTATCAACAGCTACACACCGAGGTCTGTAGATTTGCCAATGTGTTAAAGAAGCATGGAGTGAAAAAGGGGGATGTGGTGACTATCTTTTTGCCTATGCTCCCGGCCTCCGCTATAGCCATACTTGCCTGCACCAGAATTGGGGCTATACACTCTGTCGTTTTCTCAGCATTTAGTGCCGAGGCTCTTAAGAGCAGGATACTTGATTCCAACTCTACCTTTGTTATAACCGCAGATGCCGGCTTCCGGGCCGGAAAGATAATAGATGTTAAGGGCAAGGTGGATAAAGCACTGCCGGATTGTAAGGAAGTGGAGAAAGTTATCGTTTATAATCGGGGGAATAGCCAGATAGATATGAAACCAGGCCGGGATTTCTGGTGGCATGAAGAGATGGAAGCCGGGGATATTAAAAATATTTGCGAGTGTGAAGAGATGGAGGCAGAAGACCCACTTTTCATTCTCTATACAAGCGGCACAACCGGTAAACCCAAGGGGGTTTTGCACACTACGGGAGGATATTTACTTCAGGTGCATCTTACCTCCAAGTGGGTATTTGATATAAAGGATGAGGATATCCACTTCTGCACAGCCGATATCGGCTGGATAACTGGACATTCATACATTGTGTATGGTCTCTTATCCAACGCAGCCACATCCCTTATGTTTGAAGGTATGCCTACTTACCCTGAGCCAGACAGGTTCTGGAAGATAGTAGAAGATTATAGGGTTAATATCTTTTATACCGCCCCCACCGCTATAAGGACATTAATGAGATTGGGGGAAGAATGGCCGAACAAACATGACCTCTCAAGCCTCCGAATCCTGGGGTCAGTTGGTGAGCCTATCAATCCCGAGGCCTGGATGTGGTATTATCGGGTAATCGGGAAGGAGCGCTGTCCGGTACTGGATACCTGGTGGCAGACCGAGACCGGGGGGCATCTGATTACTCCACTCCCGGGGGCCACTCCCACTAAGCCAGGCTCGGCGTCAATGCCGTTCTTCGGTGTTGTTACCGAGGTCTTAAGAACGGATGGAACATCCGCGGATACAAATGAAAGCGGCTCTCTGGTAATCACCAGGCCCTGGCCGGGTATGATTCGGGGGGTATACGGTGATAGGAAGAACGAGCTTATAAAGAAAGTCTATTTCTCTATGTTCCCGGGGAAATATTTCACCGCCGATGGATGCCGGATAGATAAGGATGGATTTCACTGGCTTTTGGGACGGATTGACGATGTAATGAATGTCTCCGGACATAGAATCAGCACTGCCGAGGTAGAAGGTGCACTTGTCTCCTATCCTTCCGTTGCCGAGGCAGCAGTAGCGGGATTTCCACACGAGATTAAGGGACAGGGGATTTACTGCTATGTTACCCTGAAGCAGGGACAGGAACCATCGGATGAACTCAAGAAGACCCTGATTAAACATGTTAGAAATGAGTTGGGTCCTATTGTAACTCCCGATAAGATACAGTTTGCCGATGCCCTGCCAAAGACACGGTCGGGCAAGATAATGCGTAGAATTCTGAGAAAGATAGCTGAGGGAGAGATTTCTGCCATAGGTGATACTTCTACGCTGGCCGATCCATCAGTAGTGGATTCCTTGATTAAAGGGAGAGAATAATTAGTCCCTTAGATCTAAACTCTTGCGCAAAATGGAAA
>QLUI01000341.1 GCA_018725345.1 Bacillota bacterium
CGAAACCAGACCCTAATTAAATGCCTGAAAAGCACGGAAATTCATGATTTCATAACGGATTGGGGCTCTCTGTTTGAACCCATGTTCCATTTTCGAGGTCTTGCCATATCTGGCAATAACTGACTACACCCCTGATTTACCGCCGACTGAGAGATAATTTCGTATCTGTCTTGAGATGATTGTAGGCAGTGGGCTGGAACATGGGTTTGAAGGTAAGGCAAAGTTCGCAACGTTCACACACCAGCAATGGGTGAAATGGGTTTCCAACAATAAGAAGGAAATTTGGCAAGATTGGCTGGATTACGTAAATAACGCTATGAGTTGTGATATCGGTGCACAACATAGTGCTCTGGGCGATACGACGAATTGCTGTTGCACAAAACTCGGTTTTGTTCAACCTCACTCCTGGCCAGCAAACATACAAAATGAAATATTTCAAGATGCAGCTTGTATTACTATACCCTTGGGGCTGAATGACAAAATAGGGAACAAAAAATATGAGAAGGAGCGGGCAGTTCGGAATTCGCCCCGTACTTGGCCGTTCATCCGACTTAATACAAAATTTCTAACCTTATGCGATCAGATGTATAATGGTTCTAAAGAACGTCAATGGCTGAACGGGCTGGAGAAGCAGACGCTAGCATGGAGAAATACTCGGGGCGGATACTGTACAAAGTGACCGCCACTTTGCCGTACCCCCTTCGGTTAGAGGGCGGCCCGTATAATATTGTCGGGAATCTGGGTAAAGCAGAACTCTCCTTCGAGACCATACGACAGACGACGTACGATACACGATTACTCATAGAGGGTGGAGATTTTGACTTCAAGATCGACAGGTACGGCTGGGCATCTTACTCGCGTGTCTTAGGCTATATCACCCAAAATCATTCCGTCCACCCCGTGGCTACGCTGGTAGAGTGTCTCAACCAGCTAATACAGAATTTGCGCGATATGATGAGTTGTTTTTGGCTGCATGACTTGGAAAAGGTGGACCTTTATCAGGTGTCCGTAGAGTCGGAGCGCGAGCGCACCGAGATCGGATCCTGGGGTCGTACCGGAGGGATTACTTTACCCTGTACTGGGGTGACTACCGAGACGGAGGAGAGATTAAGACATCGGCTAGCGTCTCGTGAACAGGTGCTCCAATGGCGGCGGCTGCAGCTGGATGCCGAAGATGCTTTCGATCTAGGCAGATATGAGGAGGCGGTCCTACTTGGCTGGGGGGCGCTCGAAGCTGCTTGCCGCACCGAGATACCGAGGCTGGCCCGCGCTGCAGGAGTTTCCGCCGCTGAACTAGCGCGACGCGTCGCAGGCAAGGCTCCGAAGAGACATCCTTTTTCGCCGGAAGAAGTCGCCGAATATCCTTATGTTCGTGATCTAGTGAGAGTCTGCTGTGAATTGGCAGGAACAGGTTACGACCCTGGCTCTCTTGCCGAATCTGCTAGAAACGCACAACGGTTGCGTAATGTCGTCACCCACCGTGGCATCCGCTTGTCTCGCTCCCAGGCGCGGCCTGCTCTCGATACGATTGCCTTCGTGCTCAATGTCCTTCGACTTCCTATCTCGCGGCCGCCTGAGCCATTCGACTATCAGTCTTGGGCGGAACATTTCGGCAAAGCGAGCTTTGACTTCCCTCAACTTCTAGGTACCAACGAAGGTCGTCTCGTGGTTGTCAGGATCAGGCATGAAAACCCACCTGACCCTCTTTCGTATTGGTTTCAGCTTGAAAGAGCAAACAACTCGTTCATAGTGCGTTTACCCGAGGAGGTTGACGAAGACGTTGCGGCGGCCCTTGTCGTGGTGACGAACGACTCCTTTCGATACGGGGACGGTCAGTTCCCTCACCTTACCATAAGAGAGTCGCCCTTTTTGATGCGCGGCCTGCTTGAAGAGGCCGCCCGAACAGCAACGCAGTCAGTCCACTGGGCCCATGCCGGCATGGTTAGGGCGCAAGCAGGCTTGCCAGTCCAGCTCGCCTGCGACTATGCCGTGAACTCCATCTGGAAAGGCTTCACTCGACTAGATCATACTATTGATTCCGGTGACGCACGGTTTCTTCCCCTTTGCACAAGAATCGCGAGCTATCTTGTTCATGCCTCTGCGGAAGCGTTTCAACGGTTCCGGCAAGGGATGGCTAGGTCCCACCGGCAAATCTCAGACGAGGCGGTTCAAGTAAAGAACATCCTGACCGCGTTGGATCCTGGTGACCCGCACTCTATGTGTGATGCTCTACGCACCATACATCACAGAACCACTTGGCTGGACAGCATTGTAGTTCGGTGCCCGCTTGAACATGCTGAGTACGGAACTGGGAAACGCAGGCTCCAATAATGTTGGTAGGGCTAAGCAAACTTCTTTCTTTTATTCCTTAGGTAACAAACACTCATTTTGTTAAGCCATAGCATCCGCAAAAGGCAAGTAGTCTCAATCGCACGGTTTGGTGTAAA
>QLUI01000342.1 GCA_018725345.1 Bacillota bacterium
CGCATTAAACCTTCGCAATAACTTTTTTAATCGTACCTTTGCGCAATGGGATGCTCTTTTCGTCGGGAGAGGCGGAGGGGACGATCTGATGGATTTATGGAATAATGAGAAAGGCAGACAAGATGGAGTTACTGGTCCCAATACCCCTCTTGAACTTTTTAACAATCGTTGGAGTGCTAACACTGTAATTAAGAGCAAGGCTCCTATTGATGTGACAGCGGCAAGACGCCGAACTATTTGGGTTAATTCCTGGTATGTGCCTGTGAGGTAGACTAAAAAAAAATACAAGAGAGCCACCACTTATGCGAATCATAAAGAAACATATCCCCGCTTGGTTTCCGCACGACTTAATTGCTCCGTTCCTGTATCTGAGTGGCTGTTCGCTACTGGTTACGGGATTGATTGTAAATTCGTTTTTCCACATATATCTGCAAGCTCTTTGGTGGTGGTTGCCGTGGAATATCTTCCTTGCGGGGCTGCCACTGTTTTTCGCCATCTGCGTGTTATGGGCGAGTCACGGAAAACAGCGCGTCCGCCGCTTGCTTATTCTGCCCTGCTGGGTATTATGGCTGT
Organism: Bacillota bacterium; assembly: GCA_018725345.1. Lineage (GTDB taxonomy): Bacteria > Bacillota > Dethiobacteria > Dethiobacterales > Dethiobacteraceae > GPS1B09. The sequence goes on from QLUI01000342.1 coordinate 574, forward strand.
TTTTCTACCCAAACGCACCATATATGCTCACGAATTTGATTCACTTGAATCATTTCGAGTTCATCTTGCCGATTAAGGATTACGGGCTCTACCACATGTTCTTCGGGCCGCCAATACAGTTCAGTGGCGACCCTGCGGTGTGGTTCGTTTTTCTGATCTTGATTGCGGGTGTGGCAGTAGGCTCTGGGCTTGGCTCACTTTCGCTTGTCATGCTTCAGCGGCATGTAGCACAAGAGCGGGGTGTTGTGTGGAGCTGGCTGCTGGTTGCCGGGATTTCGCTCCTTTCCGGTATAGGCATCTGGATTGGTCGTATTCTGCGCTTTAACAGTTGGGACATGGTATTCCGTCCTTTCTATTTGATTCGTAATATCGCCAGGCAATTCAACTGGGATGCCTTTCTGCTGTGCATACTATTTGCAATCATGTCTGCGGGAGCGTATTTATTGCTACAAGTATTTTTGACAAAGGAGTTACGGAAATGAAAAAGATATTCGTATTCGTATTCGTATTGATAATCATCGCTGTTGTAGCTGTGGGGCTTAGAGTGAACGCTTTGATTGGGTTTAGTGAACGCTTTGAAAATGAAACTGAGGCCGAAATATTTACAGACAGCACAGGTATTCAGTGGCGAGTTTTAGCGGAAGACGAAAAAGGAAATCGGTTAATCATCACTGAGCATGTATACGGCTTACCTGTATCCGGCTTAACACAGTATAACGGATCGGATAACGGCATAACTGTTTCTACACGTTTGAGGCAAATCAACGGCTTAACACAGTTTAACAGCAAAAATGTTTATACACGCTTGGGGCAAAGCGATGTATTGAGATTTGCTTTAGATACGTGGTTTACCAATATATTGGCTCCCGAACTAAAAGAAATTGCCCTGCCGGCAGGAAATGTAAATAATGATGTTTGGTTGACGCCCGGAGGTGGCTCGTTATTTCACGAAAGAGCGGCTCATGAAAATGAAACTTCAGGATTGACTTTCGCAGCTACCGGCACGGCATCGCCGGAAAATTCTTTGTTCATATTATCAATATCTGAGGTAAATAAATATCACAGTCTCGGCACATTAAACAAGCAAGGCGTGGTTTATTTAATTGAGTACGGTATATACGTCCCCGCTGAGTGGTGGCTTCGTTCGCCCGGCAGTTGTCTTGTGGCTCCTGTAACGATTATGACTGCAGGCGACACAACTGGCGCCTTTATTGACGCCGCAACTGCCACGGAAAGCTATAGTTTTCGTCCCGCATTGTGGATATCTCGAAAATCATCGCCTGATTTGGTGTACACGACACAACAATAAGAAGAAGGGGAACACTCCTGTTTTTTTGACACCGGTCTGGCTCTTTGTGCAGGGGGTAGCGCCATTTAATGCGCTGACGCTTCTCATCCAGTCCGTTATACACTATCTCCAGACCTTCCAGGCAGATGGGCCTCCCAAGATTATTCACTCAACTTTCCCAGCCAAAAAAATCAGTTCAAACCTTTAAACATCAAGATAGTTACGCGCACAATAACAGCTTCTGCTTTAATGGCAGTGGTATCGTATTCAAAAATGCAGTCATTATTTGATTCGCCATTTCTTGGCTCAGCAAAGGAAGCTTTTTGAGAACATCCCGAAGGGTATCAACCAGTAACATCAGAGATTGAGAGAGTTTTATGTCTGCTAACTCTTCTCGAAGATAATAAAACAGCTCACCAATCGTTCTGTCATCCGTCGCATTACAGATGGTTGCCAGCCAAATATTTACTCTTGCTGTCTCAACCATTTCCAGATTTCCCTAGGATCTGCTTCCTTCCCATACATCAACATTCC
>QLUI01000343.1 GCA_018725345.1 Bacillota bacterium
CTCCCTATCTACTACCTTCTATCTCCTATCTACTATTTTTTTGGTGGAGATGAGGGGACTCGAACCCCTGACCCCCTGCTTGCAAAGCAGATGCTCTCCCAGCTGAGCTACATCCCCATTTATGGTGGGCCCAACTGGGATCGAACCAGTCACCCCTGCGTTATCGGCACAGTGCTCTGCCAACTGAGCTATGGGCCCAAAAATAAAAAGTGGCAGAGATATAAAGATACCGACCTTTATCGGAATTCGGTTTATAATATACAACTTAATTAAAATATCTAAAGCAGAGGTGGCCTTACCTCGTTAAAAAGGATAAATCTTTCTAACAGAGTAAAAAATATGATGTGATGCCCTTCCCTTTACCACTCTGTGCCTTTATTTAATTAAATAATTGAATAGCCAGAGATTAAATAAGCAAGAATACATACTCCTTAGAAAGGAGGTGATCCAGCCGCACCTTCCGGTACGGCTACCTTGTTACGACTTAGTGCCAGTCACCAGTTTTACTTTGGTCCCCTTCTTTCCCGAAAACGGGATTAGTACAGAGACTTAAAGTACCCCCGACTTCCATCACTTGACGGGCGGTGTGTACAAGGCCCGGGAACGTATTCAGTGCGGCATAGCTGATCCGCGCTTACTAGCGATTCCTCCTTCATGAAGGCGAGTTGCAGCCTTCAATCTGAACTGAGGCATAATTTAGGGATTTGCTCCACCTTGCGATATTGCTTCCCATTGTATATACCATTGTTGCACGTGTGTAGCCCAGGACATAAAGGCCATGCTGACTTGACGTCATCCCCACCTTCCTCCCCGTTACACGGGGCAGTCTTATTAGAGTGCTCTCTGATATTGCTATCAAAGGTGGCAACTAATAACAGGGGTTGCGCTCGTTGCGGGACTTAACCCAACACCTCACGGCACGAGCTGACGACAGCCATGCAGCACCTGTACTGGCTTCCCGATTGCTCGGGATCGTCGCCCTTTCAGGTTCCTACTACCAATATGTCAAGCCCTGGTAAGGTTCTTCGCGTAGCATCGAATTAAACCACATGCACCACCGCTTGTGCGGGCCCCCGTCAATTCCTTTGAGTTTCACCGTTGCCGGCGTACTCCCCAGGCGGGGCACTTAATGCGTTAGCTACGGCACGCCCCGATTTCTCGGGACACACCTAGTGCCCATCGTTTACGGCGTGGACTACCAGGGTATCTAATCCTGTTTGCTCCCCACGCTTTCGCATTTCAGTGTCAGTTGCAACATAGAGACTCGCCTTCGCTACAGGTGTTCCTCCCGATATCTACAGATTTCACCCTTACACCGGGAATTCCAGTCTCCCCCATTGCACTCAAATTACAAAGTTTCAAATGCAATTCCCCGATTGAGTCGAGGGATTTCACACTTGACTTTTGCAATCACCTACATGCCCTTTACGCCCAATAAATCCGAACAACGCTTGCCACCTCCGTATTACCGCAGCTGCTGGCACGGAGTTAGCCGTGGCTTCCTTCGACGGTACTGTCTAATTGGTTAATTATTGGTCAACCAATCTTTCATTCCGCCCGACAGCGCTTTACAACCCGAAAGCTTTCATCGCGCACGCGGCGTCGCATAGTCAGGCTTTCGCCCATTGCTAAATATCCTCGACTGCAGCCTCCCGTAGGAGTCTGGGCAGTGTCTCAGTCCCAGTGTGGCTGACCACCCTCTCAGGCCAGCTACCCGTATTAGCCTTGGTGAGCCATTACCTCACCAACTAGCTGATAGGACATGGGCCCCTCTCCAAGTGGAAGGTCCTTGCGGATCCCCACCTTTTACCACTGATACATATGTACCTATGGTCATATCCTGTATTAGCGGGCCTTTCGGCCCGTTATTCATGTCTTGGAGGTAAGTTACCCATGTATTACTCACCCTTCTGCCGCTAACCTCCCAAAACTCTTGCCTTGCGACTCAAGTTTCAAAAGGTCCGCTCGACTTGCATGCCTAATCCACGCCGCCAGCGTTCGTTCTGAGCCAGGATCAAACTCTCCGTAAAGTAAAGTTTTTCCTAAAACCTTTTCAGGTTTTAAGGTTCCTGTTTTTAAATTAACGTATACCCGCTTATTTAATCTCGGCTATCATTTTCAAAGAACAGAGACGAAAAAACATCGGTTATCGATGTCTTTATCAAAAATCTTGGAAGTCTATTTTATATTTCTATTTATTTTTGAACCACCACTACCACCACCACTTGTTTCCTAATTCTATAATTATTGTATACTACTTTTTTATTTTGTCAAGTACTTTTTTTAAAAAAATTTTACCTACCTCGCTTGTCCGTTTCTACGAGGGGCCTCCCACAATAGATATTTTGTAACTATTCAGCCCCATAATAAGTAACAGTTTAGTTTT
>QLUI01000344.1 GCA_018725345.1 Bacillota bacterium
ATAACCACCGATGGAGTCTGGAGACGCTTCGCTCTGGAGTCCCCCTCCCCGACTTTCGACTCTCGACTCTCGACTCTCGACCAGGGCAAGCATCTCCATCTCGATGGCCGCCTGGGCCTCGTAGTTGATCTCGTCCCTCACCCCTGCCAGGGCGGCCACCCCATCGAAGAGGCGCCCAACACTGGAGGTAAGGGGCGAGTTGATCTTGCGTTCCACCTGTTGTCTTATCAACTGAACCTCGATGGGGTCAATTCTGTCCGTGAACCGTGAACCGTGAACCGTGAACCCGTCGGCGATGCCAAGGCTGAAGAGATAACTCAGCGCCATACGGTAGGGCTTCTTAATGGCGGCTGCCCCGCCGGGCAGGGGGACATATTCCAGGTGCCCCACTCTCTCAAATCCGCTCCAGTTGGCTATCAGGAATTCCCCGCCCCAGATAGTGCCGTCGGTGCCGTATCCGGTGCCATCGAATGCCACCCCGATGACCGGCCCGGCGGCACCGTTCTCCACCAGACAGCTTACGACATGGGCATGGTGATGCTGAACCGGAACCAGCTTCAAATCGGGTTCCCGCTCGACCAGTTCGAGGGCGTACTTCGTGGCCAGGTAGTCTGGGTGCATATCGTGGGCTACCACCTCGGGATGGATGCGAAACAGCCTCTGGTAAAGCTCGATGGTGTTCTCGAATTGCTCCAGAGTCTCCTCATTCTCCATATCGCCGATGTGCTGGCTCATGAAAGCATGGTTCTCCCTGGTGAGACAGAAGGTGTTCTTTTCCTCGGCGCCGCAGGCAAGGATCTGCCGGGCCTTAAAGGGCAGGAAGATGGGATAGGGGGCATAGCCCCGTGCTCGGCGCACCGCTATGCAGTTGGCAGTTGGCAGTTGGCAGTCCCCCTGACCCCTGACCCCTGACCCGTGAACCGCTTCTATAATGTAGACACTATCGTCATAGCGAGAATAAATATCCCGATTGTGCAGCAAAAAGTAATCCGCGATGTCTCTCAGCCTCCGCTGGGCTTCATCGTTGTCCCGGGCGATGGGCTCTTCGCTCAAGTTGCCGCTGGTCATGATCAGAGGCAGGCCCACCTCCCTCAAGAGCAGATGATGCAGCGGGGTATAAGGGAGCATGATGCCCAGATATTTGATGCCCGGGGCTACCTCATTTGCAATTTTCAATTTGCAAATTTCAGTTGGAGAATCACTCCTCCACCCAACGAGCACAATGGGGCACTGGGGAGACTGCAGAAGTGTCTCCTCCTCCGGGGAGATGACGCAATGCCTTTTTGCTTCCTCCAGGGTCGGCACCATAATGGCGAATGGCTTGCCCGGTCGCCTTTTTCGGTCTCTCAGGAGATTGACCGTCTGTGGATTGGTCGCATCGCAGGCGAGAAGGAATCCACCCAAACCCTTGATGGCCACGATCCGGCCCTGTTTCAAGAGACCGGCAGTGGCGACAATGGGGTCATCGCATATCACTGGATTGCCCCCGTTATCCACGAGGGTCAAATGGGGCCCGCATCCCGGGCAGGCATTAGGCTGGGCATGAAAGCGGCGGTTGAGGGGGTTATCATACTCCCGCTGGCACTGGGGGCACATCCTGAAGTGGCGCATGGTCGTCTTGGCACGGTCATAAGGGATGTCTGCGATGATGGTAAAGCGGGGGCCGCAGTTAGTGCAGTTGGTGAAGGGGTAGCGATAGCGCCTATCCCCCGGCGAAAAGATCTCGTTGACGCAATCAGGGCAGGTGGCAATGTCGGGAGAGACCAATTGATACTCCCCGGCCTTTGCGAGGCTATCCTCAATCACAAATTCGGTGTAGCCCTTCGGGGGATGAATGGTGGTCGTGACCCGTTCGATGCGGGCCATGGGGGGGGCTTTGGCCTCCAGATCAGCCAGGAAGCGTTCTACCTCCCTTCCCTCGACCTCGATCTCCACTTCGCCGGAGGTGTTGCGCACCCATCCGGTAAGGTTATGTTCACGGGCCAGCCGAAAGATGAATGGCCTAAAGCCCACCCCCTGCACCACCCCCCGCACTTTAGCACGGGCGAGGCACGCCTCGCCCGTGCTGGTCAGCTTGTCGGCGTTTGGCGTCATTTTTTCCCGCGGTTCACGGTTCAGGGTTGGGGCTACGTAACCGTTGTACCTTGAACATGGAACCCGTCTTGGCATCTTAATAATGCAAGGTCTGCGGGAATAAGTCAAGGACTGCACTTGCCCAATGTTGTGCCGCCCGGGAGTTTCATCTTTGACAACCTCTGTGAGAGGTGATAATCTATGATACGGCAGATGATTCCGAGACGAGGATCAGTAACAATTTTCTTTCCCCCATGTGCGGGGGATATTTTATGCCATAGAAATTTCAAAATGCAAAGGGTAAATTGAAAA
>QLUI01000345.1 GCA_018725345.1 Bacillota bacterium
TCAAGCCGGAACAAGGAATGATTTCTATTCCTCTTTTTTCCAATTCATCTAAAAATAAATTTACCCCCAATTGAGTCGGAAGAAATATGGCCGGCAATAACGACATTAACATTGACCTTTTCCGCCTCTTCCCGGTGTTTTTCGGAAATATGCATACCAATTATTGTCCCGGCTCCGCCAGTTATTAAAATTTTCATAATTTTTGCTTTGCCACGGCTGTCGGGGTCTGACCCCGACAGCCCTGACCCTGACAGCTTTTTTAAATCGCGCCCAGTATGTACGGGAACAAATTTATCATTATAAAAACGTAGAATTTTTAAAAAACGCCATTTATCATTAATGTCTTTAACAATGGCCATTTTTCTATTCCCGCGATTATAAGCATGAATGAAATCCCCAACTGTATATGGCTCAACTCTTAATTTCATATTTTGATTTTACTAAATTTTTTAAAAAAGTAAATAAAGGGAAAGTGTCGGGGTCAAACCCCGACACAGGTCTGACTTTTGCATATAGAATGTCAATGGTTCGTACTATTAAAAGGAGGGTCTGACCCTGCTTTGTTATCATATTCAAAGTTTTTTCAACAAAATATCACTCTCTTTGGAAAATTTTACTGCTTTACGATGCAAGCTCAAAAGTGCGAGAAAGGGACCTGCCCCCTAAGCACAGAACAAAAAGCCGACCAAGGGGTCGGCTTTTTGTTCTTCCCATTGGATCTCAATAGAGATTCCTTTGGGGGTTCACTTCACAAGGAAAAGTTTTTTCGCCAATCAATAAATTGGCTTACTAATTAGTTTATTGCTAATTAGTTTATGAACACTTCACCAGTAACGAAGTCAACCACGACGCCCCAAACCTGGGTAACAAAAGTCCCAATAGGAGCATCAATAGCGTCAGCCCAAGTAACACTACTAATTCTCATAGCAGTAAAGCCGGTGTTTGCTGTGGTAGGGGTAACAGCGCCAGGAACAATTCCTGTGACGGTAAATGTTCTGGATGTGCCTGCGGCAATTCTGTCAAAATCAGCAGTAGTCCCTGTGCCTTTTAATACTGGACCTGACGCAACTACTGTCCTTACAAGGTCGGCTCCGATAAGAGGTCGAGTCTTAACAACAGTCGCACCAAGAGTAGCATCTCTTGTATCAACAAAGATCTCTCTGTCTGCGGGAGCGGTAACAGTAAAGGCAATTGAGAAACTGCCTGCGTGCCTTCCAGGTGTCACACCTGGTAATTGACCTGCAAAAGTTCTATCCAACGTAATAGTCGGAGCAAACCGATACATATATCCTATTCTTCCTGTAGCTGAACCGGTTGGGGTTATAGTAGTGAATGCTGCATCAGTAGCCACAATAGTGGCAGCGGCCACATCAGCCCTAATTCCAATGCCTCTGGTTGTAAATCTAGGGTTTGTTACTGGGAGAACAGCAGCTCCAATTGGGTTCATTTGAGCCCAAATTGACAAAGTTCTTGTGCGATCTTTGGCAACATCAATTTTCAAGCTAGGGAAAGTAACAGAAGCAGTTAAAACACCAGATGCGCTGTCAGGTACCGTTACCGAAGAAAGAACTGCGGCTCCATCGCGAAGCTCAACTGCGGCAACTTGGTTCGCCACAATGTTTGCTCCAGTGCCAGTTGTAGTTATAAGAGCAGCCACAATTCGCGTAACTTCAATTGCTGACCTGCTTGCTCTAAGGTCAAAACGGGTTAATTCAACCGGGGTCAAAGTACCGGGAATAACGCTAAGACCAGTGACTGAACGATCTACTGGAGTAGCTAAGTTTGTGCTAACTGCTAATTCGCCAGGTGCTGGGGCAACAGCAAGCGAAAGCGTGCGAGAAATAAGAGGAGTACCAACAATAGCAGGAAGACGGGTTGTGTCTGAAAAACCAGCTCTGTCAGTCGCTCTTATAGAGCTTGTAGGTAGAATATTAACAGATGGGATATCTCGGGTAAGAGCTGGGCGACCGATTCTAAGGGTTAATGTCTTTGTTGTCCCAACCGGAACATTAATGTTCAGATTGTTAAAAGCAACTTGCCATGAACCTGGAACAACTTCCGGAAGAGTTGTAAGAGCCATGCTAACGAGGGAAGTTGCTCCATCATATAGAGCAATCCGATCTGCGACTAACCATAAGCGCTGGTCAAAATTCAACCAAAGACGGTTGATTGTCATATCAGAGCCGAGAGCCCTAATTTCAATAGCAGCAGCTGGCTGTCTATCTTCACCTCTGTTGATGACTACATTGTTTACAGGAATAGCAGCGTAAGCAACTGTAATTGAACCTTCTGTCGGATCTACCCGAGGAACTACTGGAACTACTGGAACTACTGGAACTACTGGAACTACTGGAACTACTGGAACTACTGGAACTACT
>QLUI01000346.1 GCA_018725345.1 Bacillota bacterium
TCTGTCAGGCCTTTGCCCCCACCCATATTTGCTTCATCACCCCGGACCGGATGGCCAACTGCGGGGCAATAAGCTGGTTCGACGGCCGGGCAGCTTACAAGCTTGACCCGGAGGGACCGGTCTTCGCCGTGCCCAAGGGCAACTTGCTAGATGCGGCGAGGGGGGAGTATAGCGGGGTGAACTTGATGGCGAAAGAAAAGTCTCTCGACACTGTGGAGCGGGTTTACCTTTACAGCTCTTTCGGATGTCCCCACACCTCCTGCGGCTGCTTCCAGTCCATCTGCTTCTACATCCCGGAGGTGGATGCCTTCGGCCTGGTGTATCGCGACTTCGTCGGCGAGTCGGTGGTAGGCTTGCCCTTTTCCAGGATGGCCGGGGAAACCAGCGGGGGGAGGCAGGTAGAGGGCTCCTGTGGGATGGGGTTGGAGTATCTCCGCTCACCCAAGTTCTTCCAGGCTGACGGCGGATTCGGGCGTATGGTGTGGATGCCCAAGGAAATAAAAGAGCGATACCGGGATGCGATACCCGAAGACTTGTACGATAAGATAGCCACCGAGGAGGATGTGAAGAGTGCCGATGAACTCGTGGGGTTCCTCGAGCGAGTGGGACATCCCTGGCCAAAAGGCGAGGTAAAGGTTGCGGACTGAAGGCTTCAGCCTATCCACCTACGAAAGGGGTTTGAGAAATGCCGATTAAGGGAACCGATGTTGCAAAGAAGCTTCCCCAAAAAAAGGGTTGCAAGGACTGTGGTTTCCCCACCTGTTTTGCATTTGCCATGAAGCTATCCTCAGGCGGGGCGACGGTTGATAAATGCCCCTATCTTTCCGCGGAGATAAGGGCAGAACTGGAGGATGCCCTGGCGCCACCGATAAGACTGGTTACCGTAGGATCGGGTGAAAGTGCCTTGAAGATCGGTAACGAGGAAGTAATCTATCGGCATGAGAAGACCTTCGTCCATTCCCCCGGCATCGCGGTGCTTATCTCCGATAAGGAGGATGAGGAGGGGATCGAGGCTAAGATAGCAAAGATGAAAGAGCTTCAATTTGAGAGGGTGGGTTTGACCCTCAGGGCAGATCTTTTCGCCCTCAAATTTGAATCGGGAGAGAAGGCGAGGTACCTCGCGCTGGTCAAGAAGGTTTGTGACGCGGGCGATGTAGGGATCATCTTGATCTCCGAGGACCTTGGAGCCCTCTTCGCGGTGAGAGACATCTGCGCCGGCCAGAATCCGCTCCTTTATCCCATAACGAAGGATAACCTTGAGCAGGCAATACCTCTGATAAAGCAATCACCCACTCCCGTGGGGGTGAAGGCGGAGAGCATCGAGGGTCTAATCCCCTTGACCTCCAGATTGAAGGAGGAGGGGATCGAGGAATTGGTGTTAGACCCCGGTTCAAGGAATTTTCTGGAGGTGTTGAGAGATCAGACCCTTATCCGCCGGGCGGCGCTGAAACAAAGTTTCCGGCCCCTGGGGTATCCCACTATCGTCTTCCCTTCGGCAGTCGGCAGTCGGCGAATCAGTCGAGAGTCAAGAGTCAAGAGTCAAGAGTCGAGGGGAGTGGGACTCCAGACTCCAGACTCCGGACTCCGGACTCCGGACTCCGGACTATCGACTATCGACTATCATGGATTGAAAGAGATCTTGACCGCCTCCATGTGCGTCATCAAATTCGCCGGGATTATCGTCCTCCCCGACCTGGACAAGCATGCTCTACTTCCCCTCCTCGTGCAACGGCTCAACATTTACACCGATCCCCGCATGCCGCTGGCAATAGGGCAGGGGATCTACGAGGTAGGCCAGCCCAGCGAGGAAGCGCCGGTTCTGGTCACCTCAAACTGGTCGCTCACCTATTTTCTGGTTTCCTCAGCCACCGAGGAGAGCAAGGTGCATTCCTTCGTTTGTGTGAAGGACACCGAGGGGCTCGGTGTGGTCACCAGTTGGGGGGCGGGCAAGTTCAGCGGCGATTCCGTAGGGGCTTTCATCAAGAAGTCGGGAATCGAACAGAGGGTGAATCACCGTAAGCTAGTCATCCCGGGCAAGGTGGCTCGCATTCGGGGCGAGCTGGAGGAGGCATTACCGGGGTGGGAGATAGTGGTCGGCCCCAGAGAAGCGGGCGAACTCCCGGGGTTCCTTCCTGCCTTTGCCAGGAGTTTGACATGAGTTCCGGGTTCCGGGTTCCGAGGCCTCCCCCTTCCTCGGTACTCAGTACTCGTTAACCGGAGGTTGAAATGTCGATCACCGTTGCCGTTGCCGGCAAAGGCGGTACCGGGAAAACGGCCATTTCCGCTCTTCTGGCAGCATTGCTGGCGAAGAAAAGCCCGCCAATACTAGCGGTCGATGGTGACCCGGCCACTAATCTGCATCTGGCGCTGGGGCTTCC
>QLUI01000347.1 GCA_018725345.1 Bacillota bacterium
CCACCGTGTCGGTGCGGGAGCGGTTTTTTCTTGCCCGTTATGACGGAGTCGTGGCATAATGATTGGTGGTAGACGATGTCTATTCTACCGACAATCCATACATAATCACGGAAAAAAGAAAGAGAGCAACGGTCAGCGTGCACAATTAGCGCGGTCAACATGCACAATCTGGCTCGGCGTATTCAATATTTGACTTGTCAAAGAAGAAAAAATGATATAAAATCTAATTGAAAAGTAAATAGGAACACTTTTAGGTGCCCTGCATAGGGAGAATAGGGAAACCGGTGTAAAACCGGTGCGGACCCGCCGCTGTAATTCGGTACGACTCCTCACCTGCCTCAATTTTGTTGAAGCTGGTAATGCCACTGCAGACCATATAGCAAAAAGGACTGTGGGAAGGCGTGGATTAGGATAACCCGAGAGCCAGAAGACCTGCCTGAAAGATTCATTAGCCAGAATACTCGTGGTGGGGTATGGGCTATTGGGCATGGATGGAAATGCGGGACCGTCCCTTAGCACACAGCTAAGGGACTTTTTACTTCTATTTACTTTGAAAAATTGAAGGAGGCGTTAGTATGAGTAATATCAAAGCGGGAAAAATCCTTCTCCTTTCTGGACTGCTGCTGCTCCTGCCCAAAAGGGCTGAAGCCATGCACATCATGGAAGGATTTTTGCCCCTGACTTGGGCGGTATTCTGGAGTTTGTTAAGCTTACCTTTTCTAATCATCGGAGTTATTTCCATTTCCCGGCGTTTGCGGGGCAACCCTCAGTTAAAGCTGTTGTTCGGAGTAGCGGGGGCCTTTGCTTTTATCCTCTCGGCCCTGAAGATTCCTTCTGTGACAGGGAGCAGTTCCCATCCCACAGGAGTGGGCTTGGGCGCTGTCCTCTTTGGCCCGTGGGCCATGAGTTTACTGGGAGCTATAGTTCTCCTTTTTCAGGCGATCCTTTTAGCCCATGGAGGGATTACTACTTTGGGTGCCAACATCTTTTCCATGGCTGTGGTAGGCCCCTTTGTGGCCTATGGTATATATAAACTGGCCAAAGGGCTTAAGCTACCTGGCGGTATTGCCGTCTTTGCAGCGGCATTTTGGGGGGGTCTGGCTACTTATATGGCAACTTCCCTGCAGTTGGCCCTGGCCTTTCCCGCCGAAACAGGCGGTTATATAGCCTCGGCAGTAAAATTTCTAAGTATTTTCGCCCTAACCCAGATTCCCCTGGCTGTCAGTGAAGGACTATTAACCGTAATCGTCTTTAATTTCCTGCAAGCTTACAGTCAACAGGAGCTTTCCTTATTAAATATTGAGCAGGGGAGGTTTCAACAATGACACTGTTACAGAAAAACACTCTGTTGTTATTCATGGTCATAATCCTGGCGGTTGTACCTCTAATTATTATCCAGGATTCGGAATTCGGGGGTGCCGATGGGGTTGCTGAAGAGCTCATTACCCAGATTAACCCCAATTATGAGCCCTGGTTTGTCTCCTTTTGGTCCCCGCCTGGGGGGGAGACAGAAAGCCTGCTTTTTGCCCTCCAGGCTGCTCTGGGGGCAGGTTTCCTGGGCTATTACGTAGGGTATAAAAAGGGTCAGAAAGTGAGCTAATAATTAATGCTGTATGTAGACCAGTATGTTTATACCAATAAAATTCTCAATACTCATCCCTTGGAGAAGTTTGGCTTTGCCCTTTTGACCATGCTCATATGTCTGCTGGCAGAGAGGCCTGCTGTTCATCTGGCCACCATAGTTATAATGTTGGGAATCCTGGTTTATATAGCCGGGATTCCCTGTTCTGTCGTTTTGAAATTGCTATCTTTACCCCTGGGTTTTCTCCTGGTAGGGGTCATTACCCTAGCCCTGACTGTCAGCGGCGACCCGGCCGAGATGCTGGCGATTGTAAAACTAGGACCTTACGGCGTGGGAGTAACGGAAAGGAGCTTAGAACTTGCTATGTCCACTCTTTTGCGAGCCCTAAGCTCCGTATCTTCTCTATATTTTTTAGCCCTGACCACACCTATGACTGACCTCATTTATGTATTGGGGGTTTTAAGGATCCCCCGGATTGTCACCGAGCTGATGGCCGTAATATACAGGTTCATTTTCATTTTTCTGGAGACGGCCTTTTATATTTATACCGCTCAGTCCTCCCGCTGGGGTTACAGCAGTTTTCGCCGCTCCCTGTATTCTTTCGGTCTCCTCTTCGGCAATATTTGGAGCAAAGCCTTTATAAGGGCCCAGGCCATGTTTACCAGTCTGCTTTCCCGGGGTTACGAAGAAGAGATCAGGGTGTTACATCCCCCCTACCGGTTTTCCTCCTATAGCATAGCTGCTTATGCCGGACTGGATGCCTTCCTGCTTCTTCTGACCATAGTATAGGAGGT
>QLUI01000348.1 GCA_018725345.1 Bacillota bacterium
TGGAAGGCTATATCTGCCTTTAAAAACAAGAGTGTTGTCAGAGGATTTAACCGTCCAAAGGAAAAAATGTTTGCAGCGCAAAAGGCTCATAAATGAAATATCTTGACAACAACTAAGAAGAGAGTTATATTTTATTATGAGAATGATTTTCAATATCATCTTTTCGAGGTGAAAATTATGACTGTTTTACTTGTTGGAGCTGACAGGTTAGGAAACATGCCAAGAGAGCCGGAAGAGCACGGGGCCACTGAAATCATTCACTGGTCAGGGCGCAAAGAAAGAAACAGGAACATCCCCCGCCATGTCGGGATGATTCTCGTTGTTCACGATTATATTAATCATGCTTTAATATCCAGTGTTAAAGGACAGGCAAAGAGCCGGCGGCTGCCGATAATCTATGTTAAAAGAGGGGTGGCCGACCTAAAACAGGCTATGGCGAACGGCAGACCATAACAGGTTTTAGTTTGGATAGCGGAAAAGACAAAAATCAGATGCCATGCCCTTGTAGGAGGATGCAGATATGTTGCAGAGTATAGTCAGGTTTTTTCGTCTGGGCAACCTCAAGCAGGTTGCCGGCTTCACCTGGGATAGTCAGGATGTTGAACAAAGTAACCGGGAATTTTTTCACGACATCATTGAATGCCTCGTCGCCGCGTTGGAGGCAAAGGACTGCTATACCTGCGGCCATTCCTCCAGGGTGGCAGATCTGTCCTTAGACTTGGCACGAGGGTTGGGGATAACGGGGGAGGCCCTTGAAAACATTCACATTGCTGCGCATTTGCATGATATAGGGAAAATGGGGATAGCAGATAATATCCTAAACAAGAGAGGCAAACTCCTTCTTGAAGAATGGGCGCAAATACACTTGCATCCGGTAATAGGCTATAATATTTTGCGCAAGTCAAAGAAACTAGGCCCGATTGCCAAAATAGTGCTCCACCACCATGAAAGGTGGGATGGGAAAGGTTATCCTCATGGTTTGCGAAGGTATAATATTCCCTTAGCTTCAAGGATAATAGGCGTAGCCGATGCTGTTGATGCCATGACTACAAGCAGAGCGTACAGGGAACCGATGTCCTGGAAAGATTGCTACTACGAGGTGCAGGTTAATAAAAATAAGCAGTTTGACCCGTTGGTCACGGAGGCGGCGGAAAAATTATGGAATACGTGGGCCGGTGAGCAGCAGACTGATTGCTAGCGGATAGCAGAAATTATGTGCGGATGCTATGGGCGTTATTGTCAGGAGGTATTGAAAAATCTACGGTCTTACAGCTTCTTCGGTTCGACAAAGCTGTGGGTGTTTCCTATTCTTGCATGGACATTGCTGGTTTCAGTCTCATTGTTCTGGAACCTTTACTCACTGAGGCAAAATACGCTCAAGACCTTTACCGGTGAAGCGCAGGCACTGGGCGGCGTAGCGTTGTCCACTGTTATGTGGACTGCACAACATGAAAGGGTGCATGTTCCGCTTATCGAATGGATACCGCCGGAGCCATTTTTTTCCCATTTGCCTGACCGGGAAATTGTTACTCCCGAAGGTGAAAGATTTACGCAAGTGTTCCATGCCCTAATCAGCCGACAGGTAGCTGAACAAGCCGTGCTTCATGGGTGGGATGAAAAGGCTATCCGCCTGACCAGCCTCCAGCCGCTTAACCCGGTTAATATCCCCGTTGAATGGGAAAAGGCTGCGTTGCAGCGCTTAAAAGCCGGGCAAACAGAAAATTTCGCCTTAATAGGTGAGGGGCTAAAGGCGCAATATACATACATGATGCCCCTCAGGGCCACAGGGATGGAGACATCCTGGGTGGATTATCAGTAACTGAACCGGCGGTGTCTCGTTTGGCTATGGATACCGGGAAGAGGTTGAGGAGTTTTTGCTGGAGTAGGCAGGGTTACATTCTAATTGAATCGGTTGTATCAGCGTGTGCAGGCTGCCACCGGCGCAATAATAATAAGCAGAAAGCCCTGCTTGCTTTTTCACTTTTTTATGGTGAAGGGCAGGCAGGGCTTGTTTTTGTGTATTTAGTGCGCTTTATCGTATGTTCAAATTTTTTCTAAGAATTGAGCGGAAGTTAAAATTTCCGGCTTTTCAATAACTCCATCCATGAAATCCTTATCGCCTGTTATTAACTCAACTTTCCCACCTCAAAATCAAACCTGAGCATTAAAAAAACCATATCTCATATCCCCTGAAAACAGAAATTTCCAATTTGATATTTAATTTCAATACCATAAAATAAAGTACTGGTAAAACTCTCTCCATTATTGTATGATAGTCTTAAAACCGCTTGTCAAAGCAAGGAGAGACGCTCATGCAACCAGAAATGATTGATTTGAATACTGTGCGGACCTATACTGATGGTCGT
>QLUI01000349.1 GCA_018725345.1 Bacillota bacterium
CGGGTATACTATCAATTTGCGCCGACCTGATTGGTGGCAATAATGGTAGGTCTGTATCGACCAAAAGCTTGTCCTCGCGAATGCGGGGAAAGGGAGAGTTGGCGATCCCTAAGGGAGAGGTATCGCTGCTAAGTGCTCGTCATGAAATAAGTGTAGCAACATATGCCCTTGTTGCATATCTGTAATTGCCGGAAAATGCGACAGTTATTCCTTAACAGTCCCTAAGTGAGGGGAATGGGGGATAGACTTGTCCTCGCGAAGGCGGGGAATGGATTGCGGCCTCATTTTCTCCGTTTTCCGACATCCATTAGTGAGTGTTGTCGATAAATCGCTGCCATATAGAGGGAGAGACCCCTCAAAACTTGTCCTCGCGAAGGCGGGGATGAGTGATGAGGGTAACTGCGGAGGTACTTGATAACCTCTTCCCCTAATGATATAGTGTATTTGGAAACGATGAGCGGGTAACTTGTCCATCGCTTCACGGATTCAGGTTAACTATAGTTTCACACTATCAAGCTCCTCGATTTGAGGATTTTACCACCTTAACAACAGCATAATCAGCTCGCTGAGGCAATATTATGCCTTAGGCTTAAAGGGAAGCCTCATAGGTAGTAAGAGTGCGCTGATTAGTCATGCCGGTAACCCCCTGTAACTTGGTTCATTTTCACCATGTAGCGGGGGGTGAAGGAGGCAGAAAAGTCCAAATGGGGCTTTTCAAAACTAAACAGCCTCAAAACAGATTGGGGGTGAGAGCTTTGGGAAATAAGTGAAATCTGGACTGAAATCTGAGGCAAAAGTAAACACCATTTCATTACGAAAGGAGGAACAACAAATGGAAAGAACAGAAAGTAAGATCATTCAAGCGCATCCCGATTATGAGAACGATATGATTCGGGAAATGGGAAGGTTTGCGTGGAATCTCCAAGGCCGTCAAGAGATACATGAGAAGGGAGACGCTTATGGTAGCCCTGATATTATAGGCGGTGGGTATACCACAAGGACGGAGGTTAGCAAGTATGTGAAACTGCACTTTGTTAGAAGCCCAGCTCTCTCCAACTTAGACAAAGTAAGGCAGATAGAATCAGAATATTTTAGCCTCCCATTTCCATCACCACCGACAGGATGGACCGGATTTGCGATAATAATGATAATAATGGGCATTATAGTGATGGGCATTATAGTGGTCGGTATGGGGGTTATTGGTATGGGTATGGGCGAGCCAACAAGCTTGAAAATGATCTTGCTTGGTATTGCTGGCGCTGGACTGGGTTACTTTGCTTTCAATGAGAGTAAAAAAGAGAAAGAAAACGCAATAAAAATTCAGAAACAAAGTGCGCGCAGAGCGGAACAGTTATTGGCTGAGTTGAAAGCACTCGGTTACGGTTAATCCTCAATGCGTGAAACCCCACCTGGTTACTTCGCCGTCTGGGCGAAGGAGGGATATTATTGTTCACGGATCCAGGTCTTAGAGCGTGTCTGAAAATCGGTTACGGGCTGGCTTTCTGGGTACAGCGTCCCAGTCGCCTGACCATCACGTGAACCATGGCGGCATATATTATCGTTTCACTGGTTTCGGTCAGCACTTCGTAGTCCCTGCTCAAGCGACGATATTGGCTCAGCCAGCCAAATGTGCGCTCCACAACCCAACGTCGTGGTAGAACCTGGAAGCCCTTGACACCAGGGGCGCGTTTAATAATTTCTAGTATCCAGCCGCAAGTATCTTTTACCCAGTCGATTAGCTTACCGGCGTAGCCACCATCTGCCCAGACCAAGGATAGTTTGGAGAAGAGTTTCTTGGCCTTTTGCAAAACCAGCTTGGCACCATCCCGATCTTGGATGTCAGCTGTATGGACAACAACTATCAGGAGCAAACTCAAGATATCTACGAGAATGTGGCGCTTGCGCCCTTTGATGTTCTTGCCTGCATCATAGCCACGCACACCCTTAACAGCACTTGTTTTGACCGATTGGCTATCCAAAATCGCAGCACTTGGCTCCGGTTCCCGGACTTCAGCCTCTCGAAGCTCGGTACGTAGGGCTGTATTGATGCGTTCCCAAGTTCCGTCCTTCCGCCAAAGACGGAAATAGTGATAGACGGTCTTCCACGATGGTAGGTCATGAGGCAACATTCGCCAAGCGAAACCAGAACGCAGGAGATAGAAGATGGCGTTCAAAATCTCCTGAAAGGAATGCTTGCGCTTCCTGCCTCGGTTGGTCCTGGGTTTTGGAATCAGTGGTTCAATCTTTTGCCATTCGGCATCTGTGAGGTCACTCGGATAAGGTTTTCTCGTGTTATTTTGTTGGGCCATAATGGGGAATTTTACCCGAAAAGCCGTGATTTGTCAAATTTCAGACACGCTCT